>JAAYSW010000167.1 GCA_012523875.1 Clostridiales bacterium | reverse complement strand
TAATCACCCTATCACATATCTTTGTGCGATATAGTTTTAACCTTTTGCCATTACAAATAGTATAACCAGTAATCGCTCTAATTTTATTGTGAATATTTATTGCCTTATCTGAAAAATCAATTTTACACATATCCTTAGTAATCATCGGTGCGTAGCATGATTTACTATCATCTTGTTTTTGTGGATTAAGTTTACCCTCTTTCAAGTCATTTATGGTATTAATAAGCACCTTAGCACCCATTGTAGATAGCCTGTCATGTAATTCTGATACCGTTTCATTTATTCCGATATCAGTTTCAGCAGTAATGAGCATATCACCTGTATCAAGCCCTTCCTCCATAAGCATTGAAGTTATTCCTGTTTTTTTCTCACCATTCATTATACACCACTGTATTGGAGCAGCCCCCCTGTATTTTGGCAAAAGTGATGCGTGAATATTTATACAACCATGCTTAGGTAAATCTAGAATCTGTTTAGGCAGAATTTGACCATATGCAACGACAATTATTAAATCTGGATTAAGCTCCTGTAAAACTTTAAAGGCTTCCTGAGCATCCTCACCCTTCCTTAAAGAATTAGGTTGATAAACATCAATTTTATGCTCCAAAGCGAGAGCCTTCACTGGAGTAGGTTGTAACTTATGCCCCCTACCCCTTGGTTTATCTGGTTGGGTAAAAACCCCGACAACATTATCTTTATTTTCAATAAGTGCTTTTAGGCATGGCACAGCAAAACTTGGAGTACCCATAAAAACTATTTTCAGTTTAATCACTCCTATTCCTCATCTTCTATCTCAATAAATTCATCGACCAATCTTAAAAATAATTTTCCTTCGAGATGATCAACTTCATGGCAAGCGCATCTGCATGCTAACTCTGTTAAGTCCATCTCATAAAACTTACCATTTCTGTCCTGAGCCTTTAATTTGCAATTCATTGGGCGTGTAACATAACCCCATTGCTCTGGGCATGATAAACACCCCTCAACACCACGTTGTTCCCCACTTTTATTAGTTATAATCGGGTTGATAAGCTCAATTAATCCATCGCCAACGTCTATAATTGCTACCCTTCTCAATACCCCAACTTGAGGTGCTGCAAGTCCCAATCCTCGAACCTTATAAAGTGTTTCTGCCATGTCATCAAGAAGTTGCCAAAGCTTTTCATCAAACTTTTCAACTGGCTTACAGACTTTGTTTAAAACCTCATCTTCTTTAGTTAATATATTTCTTATAGCCATACACAACGACCTCCATTAAATCTTATTATATTCCAATATCACCATTAATATCAGCATATGTTATTACCCTTGAAAATTCCCTATGCTTATAAGTTTCAATCAATATCTCACTTACGAACTTTCGGAATATAGCTGTATTTTTACATTTCATTATTAATCTATATCTATACTTTCCATTAATCTTGCCATATGCACATTTTACAGGTCCTAAAACTCTTAATGGAAATTCGACTTTTTCTGTTTTAACCTTATTCTTTATAATTTCTAACATTTTGTTTGATGCATTCTGAACATTTTTCTCTATTTGAGACGAAAATCCAAGTACACAAATATCGCATATAGGAGGGTTAATCAATGCCCGCCTTATACAAATTTCCTCATTATAGAATGATTTATAATTCTGATTGGAGGCTAAATTTAAAACATAGTGTTCAGGCATAAACGTCTGTAAATATGCCCTGCCAGGTTTATCTCCACGTCCTCCCCTCCCAACAACCTGAGTTATTAGGGAAAAGGTTCTTTCATAACTCCTAAAATCACCAGAAAAAAGTGCTTTATCGACTGAAAGCACTCCAACCAGTGTTACATTAGGAAAATCAAGACCCTTACTAATCATCTGCGTTCCAATCATTATATCATATTTACCATCAGCAAAATCCTTAAACTTTTTTTCATAGGCATAGCGAGAAAAGGTAGTATCTGCGT
>JAAYSW010000166.1 GCA_012523875.1 Clostridiales bacterium | reverse complement strand
GTTTATCCGTTCACACCACAGCCGATTATTACACAGGCAGTTATGCTTGCTGCTGATATTCCTGTTTTTGCTGGAATCGGTGGAGGATTGACTCAGGGGAAAAGGGTGCTAAACCTCGCACATTATGCTGAAATGCAGGGGGCAGCAGGGGTTGTTGTGAATGCTCCGACAACGAATAAGGTTGTGAGGGATGTTAGTAGACAAATTGATATTCCCGTTATTGTAACTGTTGTAAATGAAAAGGATGATATAGATGGAAGGATAGAGGCAGGGGCACAAATTTTTAATGTTTCTGCTGCCGCTAACACTGCTAAAATTGTTAAAAATATAAGAGATAAGCATCCTGAGTTTCCTATTGTTGCAACGGGCGGACCTACTGAAGAAAGTATTATGAAAACCATTGAGGCAGGAGCAAATGCCATAACATGGACACCACCGACAAATGCTGATGTTTTTAAAAGTATTATGGAGGCTTATAGGGAAAATAAACCACATCCTTGATGTATAGGAGATGTTAGTTTACCTTATAATAATGCATAAAGGAGATGGATTAGTGTATATTATGCGTTAATACTTAAAAACCATGTATAAATATTCAAAAACACTTGACTTTTATGTATAAAGGAGTATAATTAATTAAAGACTAAAATTTTGGGAGGAATTTATTATGGCTAAGGAAATAAAAAAGGTTGTTCTTGCATACTCAGGTGGACTTGATACTTCAATAATTATTCCATGGTTAAAGGAGAATTATAATAATTGTGAAGTTGTTGCTGTTTCTGGTGATGTTGGACAAGGAACAGAACTTGATGGGCTTGAGGAGAAGGCTATTAAAACAGGTGCATCAAAGCTTTATATAGAGGATTTAAAAGAAGAATTTATAAATGATTATGTTTTTCCAACGCTAAAGGCGGGTGCTGTTTATGAAAATAAATATTTGCTAGGTACTTCATTCGCTCGCCCAATTATCGCTAAGAGAATTGCTGAAATAGCTCTTGAAGAGGGTGCTGACGCTATTTGTCATGGCTGTACAGGTAAGGGTAATGATCAAGTTCGTTTTGAGCTTGCGATTAAGGCTTTTGCTCCTGATATGGAGATTATTGCTCCATGGAGAATCTGGGATATAAAATCTCGTGATGAGGAAATTGAATATGCTGAAGCACGTAATATTCCTCTAAAGATTAATCGTGAAACAAATTATTCTAAGGATAAGAATTTATGGCATTTATCACATGAGGGATTAGACCTTGAGGACCCTGCAAATGAACCTATGTATGATAAAGAAGGGTTTTTGGAGATGGGTGTTTCTCCTGAAATGGCTCCTGATAAGCCTACTTATGTTACTGTTAGTTTTGAAAAAGGTGTTCCAGTTGCTGTTAATGGCGTGAAAATGGGCGGAATTGAGCTTGTTACAAAGCTTAATGAGCTTGGCGGTGCTAATGGTATCGGTCTTGCTGATATCGTTGAAAATCGTCTTGTTGGTATGAAATCAAGGGGAGTTTATGAAACTCCAGGTGGCACAATTCTCTATCACGCACACGAAGTGCTTGAATCAATCTGCATTGATAAGGAAACTGCTCGTATGAAACAACATATCGGTATAAAGTTTGCTGATATTGTTTATAACGGTCAATGGTATACCCCTTTGCGTGAGGCATTATCTGCTTTCGTTGATAAAACACAGGAAACAGTTACTGGTGATGTAAAACTAAAACTCTACAAAGGAAATATTATTAACGCAGGCGTTACTTCTCCTTATACTCTTTATGATGAGGAAGTTGCTACTTTTGATGCTGACGAAGTTTATGACCAGAACGATAGTGCTGGCTTTATAAATCTGTTCGGCTTGCCTATTAAGGTTAAAGCTAAACTAGACGCTAAAAGAAAATAAAGCCTTACGGCTTATGAGGCTGTCGCCTCAAACTCCACCAAGCTTTTTGAAAAAAGCTTGAGCAAAAACTTTCGTGTGGGGATTAATATATAAAATTAAAAGTTTTTAATCCAATTTTTT
>JAAYSW010000165.1 GCA_012523875.1 Clostridiales bacterium | reverse complement strand
CATTTTTCAAGCCTATCAAATGTTTCCGACCAAACCATAATCTCTATCGGATCCTTGCTAGTGGTATGAAGATTACGAACAGCTTCAGTATAAAGCTTGTCCCCATCCTCTTCTAGGCAGTTTATCTGTATAATACTCTCTTTAACTGTAGGTGACTTCTTAAAGTTATGGAAATCCTGTAAAGCTTTTTTCAATGCATCACAACATTTAACAATAACATCAACAAATTCTATCGCTTCTGGACGAATAGATTGTATATTGAACATATAAAGACGCATTAAAACATCCTCAACTGTGTCGGTAACCTCATCGATTTCCTGTCCAATTCCTGTTATATCCTCACGTTCAATTGGTGTGATAAATTCTTTTACCAATGCATTCATCATTTCATGTTTGCAATAATCTCCATCATTTTCAATTTCATGCATCTCAATCATTTGCTCTTTAATCTTTGATGGGTCATAGTTTTTCATAACTTTTTGAAGTAATTGAGCTGCCTTGCATGAAAATTCCACCATGCGTACAAAGGAATCAAAATAATCAAAATGCTTCTTATTATTTTTTCTCATGTTATTTTCTCCTATACTTTTTAGTCTTATTTAAAATATTTTCATAAACAATAATGCCATTAGAAAACCAATGAGCCCACATCCCGGAAAGGTCAATACCCAAGCTAAAACCATTTCCTTTACAACTGCCCAGTTTACATTACTCACACGTTTAGCAACCCCAACACCCATAATTGCGGTTGTTTTTGTGTGCGTGGTACTAACAGGAATACCAGTTAATGATGAAATTAGAATACAGCCCGCACCAGCTAAATCTGCTGAAAAGCCTTCATATTTTTCAAGTTTAACCATATCCATACCAACGGATTTAATAATACGATAACCTCCGATTGAAGTACCAAGGCCCATAATAAGTGAGCATGTAATCATTAGCCAAAATGGAATTTCAAAATTTCCTCCCCCATCACTTCCCTGTGAAAGGAAGATTCCAAGCATAAATACACCCATAAACTTCTGTCCATCCTGTGCACCGTGCATAAATGCCATAGCTGCACCACCACCAATTTGAGCTGACCTAAAGAACTTATTTGTTTTTCGCCTGTCCATACTCCTGCAAATAAGTTCTATTATTTTCACTGTAGCCCAACCAAGTCCCAATCCCAGAACAGTGGACATTCCCAGACCGTAAACAACCTTCACCCACTCCGAGCCATTTATTCCACCTAAGCCACCCTGCAAGGCAATTGCAGCACCCGAAATACCAGCAATCAAAGCATGGCTTTCACTTGTAGGAATACCAAATGCCCAAGCAGCTGTTGCCCATATAACTATAGCAAGCAATGCAGCACAGAGTGCTTTTATAGCATTTTCAGAATTGCCACCAAAATCCACCATATTGTATATGGTAGTGGCAACTTTAGCATTAATCTTAGTCATAACAAAAACTCCTAAGAAATTAAATACTGCTGCCATAATAATTGCAGGTCGTGGTTTAATCGCACGAGTTGAAATACAGGTTGCTATTGCATTTGGTGCATCTGTCCAACCATTTACTAAGATAACAGCTAATGTCAAGATTGCAATGAACATTAACATTGGGTTGGAAATTGCTTTAGAAAGAAATTCTAAAAATCCTATCGTCATATTACCATTCCTCTTCACAACTATTTTTTTACACTTCGACAATTCCTAATCTTTTTTAACACATCTTTAACATACATTTTTCATTTTACCACATTAATATTCTTATTGCAACAGTTTTTATAAAAAAAATATTAATTTACTTTATAAATTAAATTAGTCATAAAACCCATGTAAAATTATAGAATCACACATTATAATACACTTGCCATTTATGACCCAAAAACCAGCAAAGAACTCTGTATAAAATTTCTTTATAAAAAGGGTTGACATTTAGCAATAACCATGATATAATAATAATAGTATTTAAATGTTCGACTGATTACGCATATTTTTGATAATCATTGACCTACTTAAATGACTATCAAAAATGTGCGTTTTTAGTTTTTAACAGCAAAATATAATATTATTGAATGGAGGTATCTTTAATGAATAAAGGTACAGTAAAATGGTTTAACGCAGACAAGGGATTCGGTTTTATCTCAAATGATGACGGTAGTGAAGATGTATTCGTGCATTTCTCAGCTATTGTTTCAGATGGCTTTAAGACTTTAAATGAAGGTCAAAGAGTTTCATTTGACACAGAAACAGATAGCAGAAATAGCGGTAAAATTAGAGCTATTAATGTACAATCAATCTAGTCTTTCTCATTAACAAAGACATTTTAAACGGCTATTCTTAAAAGATTAGCCGTTTTTTATATCCTGTATTTAAAAATATTTATTTATGTATTATGCCCTAAAAGACTTATATTAAATCATTGATTATGCACAATAATGCATTAGTTTCTATAATTTTACTTCCCCTTTAAGAATCTCATATGAAACTTCGTTATTTTTATACAAATTGCCTATTACATTTTCTATTGAAATATGTTATAATTACTATATAAGCTGTTGTATCCAATTGACTGCCATCAACAATTGTTTAAAGATACATCACTAAGACTTCTATTTTTTTGAAAATGAATTAATCGCAAAAACCCTCCCCTAATAATATCATGGTGGGATATAAATTGGGGAACAATGCAAGGAGGCAATGTAGAGTATGTATGCTATCAACGACTATGTTGTATATGGTAATAATGGCGTCTGCAAAATAACTGATATCCGTAAGGAAAAGTTTTGTGGTGCCGAAGAACAAGTGTACTGCGTCCTTGAGCCTGTACACTCAGATAAATCCACTATATACACACCCATTAATAGGAACTTAGATAAATTCCGAAATGTTATGTCATATGAAGAAGTACATGAATTGATACAAGCTATACCTGATAAAGAAACTATATGGATTGAGGAGTTCCAGTCTAGGAATGAAAAATATAATGAAATTCTAAAAGAAGGCGATCCTAAACAGCTTATAATCTTAATCAAAACTTTGCACGCCCATCGTGAGGATTTAATCAAAAAAGGGAAAAAGATGCGTATGACTGATGAAAAAGTTATGCGTGAAGCAGAATCACTTCTATATGATGAATTTGCCTATGTGCTTGAAATAGATCCTGATGATGTAGTTCCTTTTATAACAAATGAATTGGAATTGCCTGAGAAAGCAGTAAAATCTGCTGAAGTTTAAAATTTATTTGATATTTCAGCAAGTTTATACCGAATATCTTATTTGGGAATAGAGATTTTCTCTATTCCTATTTTGTTATTAGCCGAAATATTGTGTTTATGTGTAGCATTTTACCTGCAAGTGTGATAGAATATATTATAATGAAACTTAATTGAGGTTGATGTATGTTACTGTATATTATTATTTCTATAATTTCTGTATTGTTTGTTTTGTTCAGTATCGCTGTACTTAATGCAATTCGTCTAAAAAAAGATTATACTAATGGGAACCCATATGATATGGAGAAAGACGGCATATCTCCTGAAAAGCATGCTAAAAACTTATCAGAAATGATAAAAATTCCTACCGTGAGCGTAAGGGGAAATGCAGATTTAACCTATATTTATAAAATGCATGAGAAATTAGAGGAGCTGTATCCTCTGATACACTCCAATTTGGAAAAAGTAAATCTTGATGGGGCATTGCTATTTAAATGGGAAGGCAAAAATCCCGATAGATTGCCGATTTTGCTAATGTCGCATCATGATGTTGTTGAGGCAACTGGGAAATGGAAGTACCCTGCTTTTTCTGGAGAAATTGCAAAGGGGAAGATTTGGGGTAGGGGCAGTATTGACACAAAAGGAGCATTATGTGCTATCCTTGAGAGTGTTGAATATCTGCTTTCAATTGACTTTATTCCATCATGTGATGTCTATATTGCATCTTCCTGTAATGAGGAAATAACAGGAGATGGTGCTGTTAAAACTGTTGATTATTTATATAAAAAGGGAATAAAACTTGATTTAGTCATGGATGAGGGTGGCTCTATCATGGGAGATATATTCGGTGGCAATGCCCAAACTGCTATGGTTGGAATTTTTGAAAAGGGTAGGGCAAATATTAAATTTATAGCTAAATCCCACGGCGGACACGCAAGCATTCCTTTTAGAAGGAATCCATTTGCACGGCTTGCAAAATTAATTTATAAACTAGAAAAGCGACCACCATTTAAGAAAAAAATAACTGCTCCCGTTAAGAAAATGTATAAAGAAATGGTTCCGTACATGCCATTTAAATATCGTTTTATTTTGGGGAATATTTGGTTATTTGGTTGGATTCTGCCCTTTGCCATGTCGAAAATGGGAGGTCAGGCGAATGCTCTTATATCAACGACTTGTGTATTTACGCAAGCTGAAGGAAGCAGTGGTGCAAATGTAATACCTGAGGAGGCAAGTGTTACTGCGAATATGAGGTTTATGATACATGAACCGCTTGAGCAATCGCTTAAAAAAGTATTGAAGATTGCACAGAAGAATAATATTTGGATGGAGATGATATCGGGTTATGATATACCTCCTGTAGCTGATATGGATACATATGCATATCGACAGGTTTTGTTACAAATCAGGGAAACATTTGGTGATATTCCTGTAATACCCTATGTTATGCTTGCAGGGACTGATGCTAGGCATTATACAAAAATATGTGATTGTGTATTGAGGTTTGTGCCATTAACGATGACTGATGCACAGATGAAGTCGGCACATGCGGTGGATGAAAATTTGGATGTTTCGTCGTTGGCGAGAGCGGTTAATTATTATGTAGATTTTATTCGAAATTATGATAACATCTTATAGTTACTTAACCTTTTCCCTTGACCTTTGCCCTTGACCTTTGCCCTTGCCCTTGACCTTTGCCCTTGACCTTGACCACATCGCTTTTCCACCGCAATGGGTATCGCCATTTAGTTGATAGGGGTTCGGTGGGAAAGCAACTTATGCAAGCCAGCGACCCAAAATTCAAAACGGTTTTTGTTTTGGATTTTGGTTGAGCGAGCCTAAGCCATCGCGGCGATTGAGCGACGCATTTCTTTGGTTCGTTTCTTTGTGCGAGCAAAGAAATGAACATATAT
>JAAYSW010000164.1 GCA_012523875.1 Clostridiales bacterium | reverse complement strand
TCTATCCTATGCTCAACACCGCTGAATTCTTTTGCAACCTTAACTATAATTTCGTTGGGAACCTCCCCCCAAACAGCAGTTATTGCTGCGAGATAGTTTTCAATATTATGTACTCCTGGAAGTCTTATATCACTTGCTAACATTATTTGTGTCGTAAAGCCATATTCGTTATAACAAATAAATCCATTTGTATCCACGAATGCTCCCGCTTCAGGCATATTTTTTCTCGAAAACTTAACAAGCCTACCCCTAACTAAATCTGATAAATCATTAGTCTGCTCGTTATCAAGATTTAAAACCGTTTTTGAAAATGCATTTTGATGCAGGATAAGATTTTTCTTAGAATCAATATATTCCCCCATTGTTCCATGGACATCAAGATGATTAGGAGAAATATTCGTTATAATTGCAGTATGTGGAGATTTCCTCATTGATATTAATTGAAAGCTTGATAATTCAACGACTGCTACATCTTCCTCATTTATAGTTTCAATAATTGGCAATAATGCACGGCCAATATTTCCTCCCTTATGCACAACCTTGCCTGATTTCTCCAATAACTCTGATATCAGTGTGGTAGTAGTGGTTTTTCCATCTGAACCAGATATTGCATAGATTTTACATGGGCATAACTCAAAGAACACCTCCATTTCAGAGGTTATAACGATTCCTAATGCCCTTGCTTTTATAAGCTCTGGATGATTATAATACATTCCTGGAGTCCTAAAGACTATATCACACTTGAGTATTTCGTCAAGATAGTTCTCACCTAGTGAAAAGCAAACACCTCTTTCTTTCAATATATCGTATGCTTCTCCCATTTGCTCAGAATTTTTCTTATCGCAAACAACAATTTGTAATCCCTTATCAAGAAACATATTTATTAAATCAAAATGGCTAATGCCAATTCCAATAAAAGCAATTCTCTTATCTTTTAATTCCTCAAAAAATACATCGACCTTATTCATACAACCATACCCCCGATTTTTACTTGTACCTTATTATTATATACATTTTTTGTTCAAATAGCAACTATATTATTAACTACTTAAATTTTATTTTTAAGAAAACATTTCTCATTGACAGCATAGGCAAAGTATGTTAAGTTTATATTATGATTAAAATAGAAAAAGAAAGTGTAGTGATGAAAAACTATGAAGGAAAGAATATGTTTCCCTATAATTTGGATATTAATTTTTATTCTAATCGGTACTAATGCAAGCATTTCACTAGCTGCTTCAATTCAATCTGCTGAGGATTATTATAAAAATTCAAAGGCTATTCCTGAAATTTTAGAAAATAATATTAATAAAATGAAAAAAATAAATTCCTATGGCCCTGAATTTGTTGTTGATTACATAACTACAACTGGAAATAAATCTGATGTTGTCGATACTCTTGATAAAATTCAAAAACTTTCCGATACACTAAGTAAGGGCTTGACCGATGATTATGAAAAGATGAAAGTTTTTTCCCATTATGTTAGCGAAAATATTTATTATGATTTTGATGCAGCACATAATTCAGTTACCTTTGATGTAATCTGCCTGCAAAATGTTCTAGAACGAAAACGCACAACTTGTGCTGGCTATTCAAATTTGTTCTCTGCATTATGTAATGCTCAAGGAATATATTGTATAAACATCAGGGGTGCTGCCCCTGGTGATGGTATAACTCGTCAAACACTTAATAGCGAAAATGCTGCAACAAACCATGAGTGGGTTGCAGCGTATTATGCAAAAGAGAATAGGTGGGTTTATGTGGATGATACCTGGAATTCAAATAATTCTTACAGAAATGGGACTTTTAAATATTATGAAAGCACAACAAGATACTTTGATATTTCATTAGAGTTGCTTTCTATTGAACATAAAGCTAGGATTGTAGATTATAGAAACTTCTTTGAAGCACTATCACTTTATAAAGATACGACTACAACGAAACCGACAATTTCTGATGAGCCTTATACTTCTACAAGAAGAACTGATAGCTCTTCAAATCATAAACAGGTTGTTGATTCTGAAACAAGCGAACCTAAGGAAAAACTCTTTTCTAAAGAAGAAACAGAAGGAGTAGATGAAACAAACCTTGAAATGGCAAATCTTACTGATAGTGATATAAGTGAAAAATCAAGTCAGAAAGCTAATGATAGCTCATCAAGGCTTGATAAAGTTGAAAGTATTACCACCGAATCTAGTAGTTTGGGCAACTCTATTGATGAGAAAAAATCAAATGCGTTAGTCGTTTCCTTAATTATTATTGTGATTTCAGGTATATCTATTGTTGGATACTCTATCTTTAAAAAATTAAATAAATAATATATTATAAAACCATCATAACAACTGATTGCAAATTTAAGCAATTGATTATTGTTATGATGGTTTTGTTTTATGATATGGTTTTTCCTTTAGATTTAACCTTTTTTGCCCTTTCAACCTTTGTTTCTTTACCACCCATATCTTTAAATAATACATCATCACTTTCATTTGAATTTAAAAATCTATCCTCCGGATTCTCCTCTCCAATTTGTTCATAATATGGATCAATAACATATTTTTTAATTACTGGATAGCAGTTATAGCATATTAAAAGCCCTAAGGTTGTAAGAGGACCAAACAAAGTAAAAACCAAGAGGTTATTATAAAAAATAACTAAAACGGTAGTAACCACCATGGTCAGTATAACTATAGTAGATGTTAATAAGTTCCTTTTAAACTCAATAAATGCTAGCATAAATGAATTCTTTATTATATCTTTTAGTTTAATATTTGTAGTTACTATCATTAGAAAAATATAGAAGTTCATAATTAAAAGTATAGCTGAAATACTTGCTACAATTATAAAAAATACATACCATATTATATTTCCACTTTGTTTTGCAAGTGCTGGATATACTAAAAATCCAGATAATATTGATAATAGAATAAATACATCTGCAATTCCAACTATAAAAGATTGCTTGAAGTTTTTCTTAAATGAACTCCAAAAATCCATAAAAACATATGCATGAGTTTCTTGTGAATAATTTTTTAATACCCTTGTTACACCAGCAGTTGCAGGACCTATTGTAAAAATTGGTATACAAAACAAAATGTATAGTAAATTTAAAAAAGCTAGTTTCCAAAACCTCCTGAAATAAATTTGGAAGAAACCCTTAACCTTCCCTCTATTCTGTGGTTCCTTTGGTATACCGATGCCCGAGCTTTCATGATCAAAAAAACCGAAAAAACTTGCCAAACCTTACACATCCTAACTAATTAAAACTATATAATATCTTGAAAAGCCCTCGATAATACGCTATCAAGGATTGATGAAATCATTAATAAAACTAATAATACTAGAAACTTGATAAAATAAAATTTAATTTGTGGATTAGGCTTTCCACTATCCCTTCCAACAAAAGCAAACCCCGCAAACATATTAGAAGATTTAATTGATTCCCTTGTAGCTAGTATAAGAATTATTGAACTTCCTACAGCATGAGGTAAAATAATAAGTAGTGCCACCAAAAAACCTTTAAACCCATATTGTAGATAAGTGAACGATACAGAAACCCCCAGTGCAACCCCCCTATAAAAGAGAACAAAAGCCTCTATTGGCTGTGAAACTGCTCCGAAACCCAATACAAACAATATTACTATTAAAAAGCTTGTATTTCTAAATGCAATCAAGAAATTATCAACCATAGTTTGTCCTGAATCAATTTTTATAAAACCATGGTTAAACAGCCCATTCATCAATAATTCATTATCAGGAATCGTGCAAAAAGTAATCGTACCAATAATAATCCCCAATACAATTAGACCAAATAATAGTAATATACTGATTTTTTTATCATTTGGTTGCTCAATAGTTTCAATATGACTTGTCCTTCTAAATTTCCTCATATTATACCATCCTTTACTTTTGCGTTTCTTATCATACGCTTTTTTATAAAGGATATGCTTGTTATTTTACTTTTAGACTATCATTTTGATAACTCATAAGCACGATTTGTACAGCTCTCACAGGCATTTTTTATAGTATCCACTAATTTACCCTCATAAAGCCTATCAAGACCTGCAAGTGTTGTTCCTCCAGGTGATGAAACTTTTTCTATAAGCTCATCAATTTCGTCGCCACTTTCTGTAATCATCCTAGCCGAACCAATAAGGGATTGTGCAAACAATATCTTAGCTGTTTCCTTAGGAATACCCACATCCTTGGCATACTCAATAAATCCCTTTGCAAATAAATATATAAAAGCTGGGCTACTTCCATTCAATGCAATTACTTCCTTCATCTTCTCTTTAGGAAGTATGGCAATTTCACCGCTTGCTTTAAAAATATTGCAAATAAATTCGAATTCGTCTTTGGTTGTCGGTTCAATTTTTGCTAATGCAGTTGCACCCTCTCCAAGTAAGAGCGGTGTATTTGGCATTACTAATACCACTTTTGCATTTGAAATTGTTTTAGATTTAATATATTCACCTGTGATACCAGCGGCAATGGAAACAAGCACTGTATCCTCATCAATTACCTCGGAAATATCCTCAAGGACAATGTCAAAAACCTGTGGCTTTGTTGCAAGAATAACATATTTACATTTTTGTACTAACTCCTTTGCATTGCTACTTACGATTACCCCCTGTTCTTTAGCTGATACAAGCTTTTTTATATCAGTATCCGTTGCAAACAGTTTTATATTATCGGCAATTTCGCTATTTTTTATTCCTTCCATTATTGCCATTCCCATATTTCCAACGCCAATAAATCCTAAATTTATCACATTATCAGACCTTTCAAAAAATATCCTTCACTATATTATACAGCAATCTGTACAATATAGCAAGCAATTCATCAATCATTTTTTTACTATATATAATCATTTAATGCATAATAGACAACTATTATTACCAATATATATAAACATTATTTATAAATTATTATTGACTTAAATGGTTTTTATAGTATAATTATATTATTAATAAAATCGAGGAGGGCATTATGTCTATGAAAAAAATAATAGCTGGGGTGCTTTCATCTGCGATAGTTTTAACATCTGCATCTTTTGCAAATGTTTTATCTGCAGAAAACACAGTAATTTTAAACAATACCTTTGAAACTAGCACTGATGGCTGGTCAAGTTGGGGGAGTTCTAGCGTTTCTGTTTCTACTGGTAATGCTAAAACTGGTTCAGGTTGCCTAAAGATTGCTGGGAGGTCTGAATCTTGGAATGGTGCTGGCAAGACTATGCTTGGTACATTTACTTCAGGAGCAACATATGAAATAAATGCATGGGCAATGTACGAGGTTGGGGCGGACGAGGAAGAAATAAAATTGCAACTAAAGTACAAGGATACACAGGGAACTGATAATTATGTAAATATCGCAACTGCTAATGCTATCAAGGGAGAGTGGGCTGAAATTTCTAACAAATCGTATACCGTACCAGCTGATGCTGTTGAGTATACGATGTATTTTGAAACTACTGATAGCTTAATTGATTTTTATGTTGATGATATTATTATTATCGGCGAGGATTCTAGCGGAACAATTATTATTGGTGAAGGTGAATTTAATGATGATTTTGAAACTGGTAAAATGGGTTGGTCTGGAAGAAGCTCTGAAACTGTAGAAATTACAACTGACGAAAAGCACTCTGGTAGCCAATCCCTATTCATTTCAAACAGAACAGAAAATTGGAATGGCGCTACTGCAAATAAATCTACTGTCCTAAATGCTGGAGAAGCATATACCTTTGGTGCATGGGTAATGTTTAAGGGAGATTCTTATTCTAATACACAGGAATTTAGTATAAATCTTTATTATATCCAAAATGGTTCAGATAAATATGTGGAAGTTGCAAAAGCAACTGCTACTAAAGGAAATTGGGCTTATATAGAAGGTAATGCTGCGATTCCTGCCGATGCTTTAGGCGTTAATGTATATATCCAAACTGCCTATACACCTAATCCATCATCTCAGGATTTAATGGATTTCTACCTTGATGATGTTTCTGCTAAACCTTTATTACAAGACATAGAAACTGATATAGCTTCATTAAAAGATGTTTATCAAGATTATTTCAAAATTGGAACTGCAGCCATGGGTAGTGAAATTGCTTATAAGTCCACACAGGATTTGATTAAAAAGCATTTTAATAGCTTGACATTTGGAAACGAGTTAAAGCCTGATTCAGTGCTTGATAAAAGTGCTTCAATTTCTTATATGAATTCAACTGGTAACCAAACTAATCCACAAGTTTCACTTGCTCACGCTAAATCACTTTTAGATTTTGCTGATGCAAATAATCTTCCTGTAAGAGGTCATACCCTTGTATGGCACAGCCAAACACCTGATTGGTTCTTTAAAGAAAATTATGATGATAATGGTGCTTGGGTGTCCAAGCAAACTATGATTGCAAGAATGGAAAACTATATCAAAAATGTCATGGAAACCTTGGCTACTGAATACCCAAATGTGGATTTCTATGCGTGGGATGTTGTTAATGAGGCATTCTCTGAGTCTGGAACAATGCGTGAACCTGGTTCAAACAATGTTTCCCAAGGACAATCAGCTTGGGTGAAAGTATTCGGTGATGACTCCTTCATTGATTATGCTTTTGCATTTGCAAGAGAATATGCCCCTGAAGGATGCAAGCTTTATTATAATGATTATAATGAATATGTCCCTTCTAAGAGGGATGGAATATATAACAAATGCTTGGAGTTGAAAGAAAAAGGTATAATTGATGGTATAGGAATGCAAGCACATTTAGATATGGATTATCCATCAGTTTCCCTTTTCAAAGAGGCATTAGAAAAGTATGTATTAACGGGATTAGAAATTCAAATAACTGAATTAGATATAACTCAAAATAATCTATCTGAATCTGGATTTAAAGCACAAGCTGACCAATACAAGGGTATTATGGATGCTATTAAGGATGTAAAAAATAAGGGCGGCAATATTACTGCCGTTGTTTTTTGGGGTACGGTAGATAGCACAAGCTGGCGTTCTGATAGGGCTCCCCTATTATTCGACGGTGATTTCAAGGCAAAACCTGCATACTATTCAATTATCGAAGGAATGGATATACCTGTTATAGAATTCCAAGTTGGCGATGTTAATAAGGATGGTTCAGTGAACATTTCTGATTTGATTGATCTTAATCGTTATATTTTAAATGTAGATAAAACAGTTGATGCAAAAATGGCAGATGTTAATGCTGATAAAAAAGTTAATGCTTTTGATTGTATTAAATTAAAAAGAATTTTATTAAACCTAAATTGATTGTAGTGATATGCTGTGTGACCTACAAGTACATGGCAACCATCACCACAAGGCTTAATTGTTTGTCCACGTTTCCATGCAGTACTCCATACATCTGTCTCGTTGTCTGGGATATTCCAAAAACTTAAAAATTCGTATCAATACATTTCAAGAGATATTAAAGGAAAATGCACATGCTATCGCATACGTTGACTTATTTAAAGGTAAAATGTAAGCTTAATAAGGCTTCATCACACATAGCAACAGGCCTTGCAGTGTTAAATAATGCCCATCTTAGATAAGAAGAACCACGTTTAACCATTGTTCAAACAATCGTGCTTATTGACGCTATGGCTGGATTTGCGAGTGAAAGCAATATTTCCGATACAAATCAGCTTGCTAATATGAGTGACGATATGGCTATGAATCAATTGCTTGTGGGTGCACAGGTGCAATAGCTATCTCATACAAAAATTAAATAATTACTCGTA
>JAAYSW010000163.1 GCA_012523875.1 Clostridiales bacterium | reverse complement strand
GTATTGGTTTTTAAATTCAAGCACAATCATTGCCGCCCAAAGATCAATCCCTCTTGCAAGACCTGTAATAAAATTAGTGTAGCCTTCTTGGATTGATGTATGTATTTTAAAATAGAGTATACTTTTTATTATTTTTGTACGGCTATCAGACCAATCCCCATTGCCTGGGAGCTTCATTGGGCGATGACCCGAAAAGCAAACCGTTTTTTCTATCATAATATTATCCTTTACCTTTCATAATATTATCTTTTACAGAATAAATTTTATAATGGAGAGGCTGAAGGGAATTATCTTAATCTGATAATATGGGCAGAGCCTCATTATAAATACCATTTAGAAAAATGTATGACTAACAATTAATTATATCATGTATTATCCAAAATTTCAAGCATAAAAAGGAGAAAAAATACAGTGGAACCATATCGAAAGAGAGCATGGGCAGAAATAAGCCTTAATAGCCTTGAGGAAAATATAAATATCATACGGAAAAACCTTTTACCACAGTCTGAAGTTATGGCAGTTATAAAGGCGGATGCTTACGGTCATGGAGAGGGAGAAATATGCCACAAGCTTGAGCAAATTGGAATAAAATACTTTGCTGTATCGAATCTAGATGAAGCAGTGAGCGTTCGAGAACATTGTGATAATGGAGAGATTTTAATTTTGGGATATACACCTCCAGAATATGCCGAGGAGCTAGAGAATTATAATATTATACAGGGTGTTGTTTCACTAAAACACGCCGCTGATTTATCGGAAAATGCAAGGGGAAAAATTCGTTGTCATATAAAAATAGATACGGGAATGGGTAGGATTGGTTTAAAACATTATAATACTTCGGATTGTGTCGATGAAATAGAGAAAATAATTAATCTCCAGAAGCTTTCAGTGGAGGGAGTATATACACATCTAGCAGTTGCTGATAGTGATAATGAGGATGATATTACATATACTAATTCACAAATAGATTATATTATTAATGTTTATAATGAGCTGAAAAATAGGGGGATAAACCTGTCCCATGTTCATTATCTCAATAGTGCTGGTGCATGTTATCATAATAATCAAAATAGTACTCTTGCAAGGATTGGTATTATTATGTATGGACTACACCCTAATTATGAGATGGAATTGCCCTATGAGTTAAAACCTGTTCTTGCTTTAAAAGCAATTATTTCACAGGTAAAAGTTATCAATGAGGGGGATTTTGTAAGCTATGGAAGAACTTTTTGTGCAAAATCTTCAATAAAAGTTGCTACTGTTACAGTTGGCTATGCGGATGGATATTCTCGCCTTTTATCCTCAAAAGGAGAGGCACTTGTGCAGGGACAAAGATGTAAAATAGTCGGTAGGGTATGTATGGACCAGATAGTACTTGATGTATCCAATCTTGCAGATGTCCACGCAGGCGAGATTGTAACACTTATCGGTAGGGACGGTGAAGAGATTATAACTGCTGATGAACTTGCAAGCCTTTATGGTACTATTGGTTACGAGGTTGTATGCGGAATATCAAAACGTGTGCCAAGAATTTATATTTAGGGATATTATATAAACTGTACGTCGTAGAAGTACAAGCGTATTTCACAAAAATACAGTATTATTAGATGAAATTTTGTTTTTTATCACAGTTGATTTTTCCCTTAAAATAAAATATACTATATATTATAGGTATAATTGTGGTTTTGTTATATGAATAAGTGGAATTTGGAGAGTGTAATATGGGAGTCAGGGTTGTAAAATTCGGAGGAAGTAGTCTTGCAGATGCAAAACAGTTTATTAAGGTTAAGGATATTATCAAGGCAGAAAAGAGCAGAAGATATGTTGTTCCTTCTGCACCAGGTAAGCGTTTTAGTGATGATATTAAGGTTACTGATATGCTATATGAATGTCATGATTTAGCCAGTAATAATAAGGATATTTCTAAGGTTTTTAATAAAATTATTGAGAGATATAATGGTATTATCAGTGATTTGGGTATTGATTTGTCACTTGATGCTGATTATACTGAGATAAAGGAAAAGCTTGTTAATCATGCTAGTAGAGATTTTGCTGCAAGCAGAGGAGAATATCTTAATGGGAAGATACTTGCCTCATATTTGGGCTATGAATTTGTTGACCCTGCTGAAATGATTGTTTTTGACGATAAAGGAGTATTTTTATTAGATGAAACAGTTCAGATTATGCGAAGAAGGCTTAAAAACATTGAAAATGCTGTTATTCCTGGGTTTTATGGGGCAATGCAAAATGGTAAGGTAAAGACATTTTCAAGGGGTGGCTCTGATGTAACAGGTTCTATTGTTGCTAGGAGTGTTAATGCTGATATATATGAGAATTGGACAGATGTTTCTGGGTTCCTTATTGCTGATCCAAGAATAGTTGATAATCCGAAAGTGATAAAGGTTATAACATATAAAGAGCTTCGAGAGCTTTCATATATGGGGGCAACGGTTTTGCATGAAGATGCAATTTTTCCTGTGAGGACTGTTGGGATACCTATTAATATAAAAAATACGAATGATCCTGATGCAAGGGGAACGATGATTGTTTCTGATGATACGGCTGAGGAGATGTCGAAATACATTATAACGGGGATTGCTGGTAAGAAGGGGTTTGCTTCTATAAATATAGAAAAAGCGATGATGAATAGTGAATTAGGTTTTGGTAGGAAGGTGCTTGAAGTTCTTGAGGGTTACGGGATTTCTTTTGAACATATGCCGTCAGGGATTGATACGATGAGTATTGTTTTCAATTCGGCATTGATTAAGGGCAAGGAAAGTGAAGTTCTTTCTCAGATTAGGAAGAGGGTTAATCCTGACCATATTGAAGTTGAGCGAAATATTGCTGTACTTGCTGTTGTGGGCAGGGGAATGAGAAAAACTAGGGGTATAGCCGCTAGGATTTTTGCTGCATTATCTCATGCAAGGGTAAATGTGAAGATGATTGACCAAGGCTCTAGTGAATTAAATGTTATTGTTGGTGTGGGGGAGCAAGATTTTGAGGAAGCTACCCGTAAGATTTATGAAATGTTTGTTTTAAGCGGTGAAGAATAGTATAGCGATAATATTTTACAGATTTCCCCTTTACAGATGTCTAGTATTAGGTGTTTGCGAAGGGGCTGTCTGTATGTTATGGTACTGTACAAGCTTAGGAAGGTGTTTTACAACATTTATATTTCCCATTATTAACCATTATAAATTTATTAAGCGATAATTTTAGAATAAGGCGTTATCAATATTTGAATAAGGTGTTATCAATAATTCATGGTATTGGTTATGCAAGCCAGCGACCCAAAGCCCAAAACGGTTTATGTTTTGGGTTTTGGTTGAGCGGTGTTTGAGCCATCGCGGCGAATGAGCGACGCATTTCTTTGGTTCGTTTCTTTGTGCGAGCAAAGAAATGAACATAGGTATTTACTGAGTGTAACG
>JAAYSW010000162.1 GCA_012523875.1 Clostridiales bacterium | reverse complement strand
TCCTCAGTGGGAATATCGTCCTCAGTGCATACAACCATCGTTGAATTCATATGAAATATATATCCATACATACTCTCATATTCAAGCAAATAGAATTTGCAAAAGTCATATTTAACCCCATATGCCATAAGATACGACAGCGTTTTTCTTCCATAATAGCTTTTTTCAAGCATCTCTTTGTCAATCGTATTTTCATCTATAATTCTTTTTATCATATATTAAAAATCCTTGTTATTAGTTTCTCAGTTAGGAGTTCACAAGCCTCTAAGTCAGACCTTTTTACAACACAAGATGGCGAATGTAAGTATCTGCATGGTGCTGATATAGCAAGATTTCTAACACCCTTTCCGCTAACATGAATGGCTCCGCTATCATTACCACCAGCAATCATCATTTTAGTTTGGCATGGTATGTCATTTTCTTTAGCTACTTCAAAAGCAATCCTATATAATTCTTTATCATATATTGTACTTCTATCCATAAATGAAACAACTGCACCCTTACCCAATTCGCATACTCTTTTTTCATTAATTACATCTGGTATATCTGCAGCCGTTGTTGCTTCAAGAACTATTGCAAAATCTGGCTCAATTAGAAATGTTGCAGTTTTTGCTCCCCTAAGTCCTATTTCCTCTTGCACTGTAAATGCAAAATATAAATCATACTCAAAATCTTTATTGATTAGGTCGAGCATTATAGCACAGCCAATTCTGTCATCTAATGCCTTACTAACAATCTTATCGTTCCCAAATTCCTCATAGTTAGGGCAAAAATGCACATAATCGCCCAGTGAAACATATTTTTCAGCCTCTGATTTATCCTTAGCACCAATGTCCACATAAAGTTTGTCGATACTTATAGCCTTTTCTTTTTCGTCCGAAGTTAAGTTATGAACGGCTTTTGCACCGATAACGCCATTTATATTATTTTTACCGACATTCACCTGCCTACCTATTAAAACATTTGGGTTTATACCACCAACAGCCGATATTGTTAACGCTCCGTCAGATTTTATAGATGTGACTATTAAACCAACCTCATCCATATGTGCTGCAATCATTAGCTTTTTTTCAGTTGCATTACTGCCTTTTTTAAAAGCTATAATATTTCCCAGATTATCTACATCAAAGTAGCATTTATCCTTTATAACATCAAGAATATACTCTCTTACCGTTTGCTCATTTCCAGATGCACCATTCAGCTCACATAGCTTCTTTAAATGCTTTAGCATATTAATTGCACCTCCTAATAAATTCTGCAATAAGCCGTCCTGTATCCTCAACGTCAGAAATTTGTATTACCTCAACAGGTGTATGCATATATTTTAGTGGAATTGATACTGTACAAGCCTTTGCTCCACAACGATTTACACTGAATTGGTCGGCATTCGTTGAGGTTAATCCACTCATAACCTCTATTTGATATGGAATATTACTTGTCGTAGCAGCTACAATTAACTTCTCGGAAATAATTCTGCTAAGAGATGGTGAAATTCCAATCATTGCACCCTCGCCCATTTTACCACATTTATACTCAACATCATCTGCCGTATAAGCAAAACTAACATCAACAGCAATGGCAATATCAGGATTAATCTCATATGCAGCAATCTTTGCCCCTCGCTCACCAACTTCCTCCTGTGCAGAAAAAACAACCGATAAGCTACATGGCAAGTCTTCGCCTTTAAGTTGCTCCAATGCACATATAATGGCTACTACTCCACATCTATCATCAAAGGCTTTACCAGTAATTCTTCCACCAACCAATTCCTTACACTCTGTTGCAAATGTAATGCTATCGCCCAAGCTTATTATCTCCTCAAGTTCTACCTTTTTATAACCTGTGTCAATGCAGATATCCTCCATCTTAGGAACTTTCTTATCGTCACCACTCGCAAGATGAGGAGGGGTTGACGCAATAATACCTGTTATATTCCTTTTACCATGAATAGTAACCCGTTGTCCCATTAATAATCGCCTATCCAGCCCACCAACATTACCTACCTTGACAAAGCCATCATCCGTAATATATGTACATATCATTCCAATTTGGTCAATATGTGCATCAAGCATAACATGAAGCTTATCCTCTGTTCGTTTTCCTATGTTCGCTATCACGTTTCCATTCTTTATCTGAACATCATTACTATACTTTTCCAGATATTCCAAAGCTAATTCAGACGCTCTATCCTCATCACCAGAAACGCCTGAAATATTAGCAAATTTAAACAATAACTCCTTTGTA
>JAAYSW010000023.1 GCA_012523875.1 Clostridiales bacterium | reverse complement strand
TTTGTAGAACTTGAGGTTACAGCAACTGATCCAGGATTTAAAGGAGATACGGCTACAAATGCTACTAAACCAGCAACTGTTGAAACAGGTGCTGAGGTAAAGGTTCCTTTATTTATTGATAATGGTGATATGATTAAGATTGATACAAGAACAGGCGAGTATATGGAACGTGCATAGAGCCTAAGTTTTGCTATATTGGATATACAGTAAAATTTAGGTTGGAGATATGTGATTATAAAGTCACATAATAAATTTTAAGAGGAGGGGTTTTAAATGAAACTTAACGAAAAAATGTCCTATCTACAGGGCTTGGTTGATGGACTTGATATTGATGATTCCACAAAAGAGGGTAAGGCATTAATTCAGGTGGTTAATGTGATGCGAGAAATGGTTCTATATGTTGACGATTTACAGAGTCAGGTTGATGAGTTAACAGAGCTTACAGAAATTCTTGATTCAGATTTAGGCGATGTTGAGGAAATCCTTGTTGATTGTTATTGTGACGATGATTACGATGAAGATGATGATTGTGATTGCTGTTGCGACGATGATTTTGACGTTTTTGATGATGATGAACTCTATGAGGTAACTTGCCCTACTTGCGAAGATGTTGTATTGATTGACGAGGGTATTCTTGAAGAGGGTTCAATGGATTGCCCTAATTGTGGCGAATCACTTGAATTTGATTTTGATGAAATAGAACTAAATGATGGAAAGACTGATAGCGAAGAAGAATAATATCAGTTAGGATTAAAATAGAATATTATGTTTCAGGGCGGAGTGAAATTCTCCACCGGTGGTAAAAGCGAATGCTGAGTCCACGAGTGCAATTTTGCATTGACTTTGGTGAAATTCCAAGACCGACGGTATAGTCCGGATGAAAGAGACTGAATGTGCTAGGTGAAATTATTTCATCTGGTATATCTACGCCCATGGTATTATGCTATGGGCGTTTGTTTTTTGCATTCATAATGTATTGATGGTCTTGGTTTTTATAAATAAACATGGAGGTCTTATTATGGAAAACACAATTGGACAGAAGAGTAAAGGGTATTTGACAGTTAAGAATATGTGCATTATTGGTATGCTTTCGGCATTGGCGGCGGTTACGATGATGTTTAAGATACCAGTATGGTTTGCACCAGGTTTCTATAAAATCGATTTAAGCGAGGTCATTGTGCTTATAGGAGCATTTTCCTTAGGTCCTGTTGCTGGGATAGTTATAGAGGCGTTAAAGATTATTATAAACACTTTATTTGATGGAACAACAACAGGATACATAGGGGAATTTTCAAACTTTATCATGGGGTGTACATTTATTCTGCCTGCCTCATTGATTTATCATTCAAAGAAAACAAGAAAGTCTGCATTAATTGGGTTAATAACAGGCACAATTGTTTTAACTATTGTAGCAAGCTTCATGAATTACTATGTTTTGCTTCCTGCTTATTCTAAGTTCTACGGGGCACCAGTTATTGCCTTTATAAAGCAAGGAGCTGAAAAAAACCACTTAATAAAGGATTTGAGAGGTTTGGTACTATTTGCAACAGCACCGTTTAACTTTGTGAAGGGAGCACTTTCATCTGCGGTAACCTTTTTAGTTTATAAGAAAATTAGCACAATCCTGCATAAGAATTAATTTTAATATAGCGAAAAACTACCCCTGTATCAAAATAGATACAGGGGTAAGTTTATGAATTATTATGTGGTTAGTCTTTGAAAACAGCACCCTTAGCACCGCTTGTAACAAGGCTTGCATAACGCTTTAAGTAGCCTTTTAATTCCTTCTTGAGCGGAACAAAATCTGCACGCCTTTTTTCTAGTTCGGTATCATCAACAAGTACCTCAAGCTTTTTATTAGGTATATCAATGCTGATTATATCACCGTCTTTGATAAGTCCGATGTTTCCTCCTTCAGCAGCTTCAGGAGAAACGTGACCAATAGCAGCACCTCTCGTAGCACCACTGAAACGTCCGTCTGTGATAAGTGCAACGCTTTTATCAAGCCCCATGCCAGCTAGTGTAGCAGTAGGCATAAGCATTTCACGCATACCAGGACCACCCTTAGGACCCTCATATCTTATAACAACAACATCACCATCAATGATTTTACCACTTAAAATAGCTGAAAGGGCATCCTCTTCACTATTAAAAACCTTTGCTGTACCTTTATGCACCATCATTTCAGGAGCAACAGCACCCTGTTTTACAACAGCACCATCAGTAGCTATATTTCCCCTCAAAACAGCAATTCCACCATCTTTACGGATAGGATTTTCTAATGTATGAATAACTGTACCATCAGGTTCTGGTGTATTAGCAAGACGTTCAGCCTGTGTTCCAGTAACGGTAATTGTATCTGTGTTGATAAGATTAGCCTTAGTTAGTTCTTTCATTACAGTTTGTATACCACCATAGAAATCGAAATCCTCAATAAACATTTCCCCAGCTGGATTTAG
>JAAYSW010000161.1 GCA_012523875.1 Clostridiales bacterium | reverse complement strand
TACTTAGGCGTATGACGAATATCTTTAGCCATATCCAGATAATCGTTCCAGATATGTTTTGTTACCGTCTTTTCACATTTGGCATTATTTGTACATATGTTTCTTGATGGACATTTTTCACACTGATATCCCTTGCTTTTAAATTCTTTGTATCCACCACGATTAGTTATTGAATAGTTTAAAACTTTGTTTTCAGGGCATATTACGCAATCATAGTAATAATCATATATAGGTGTGGATAAATGAAAGCCTAAAGAAAATCCACCAAAGAAAATGGTAGTTCACGAGATTTTTTATCTTTATTGCATCTAAAATTCATTTTTGCGATACCAAATTGATTGTAGGCATCAGCAAACACAGCCACTACAGCTTGAAGTGTTTCCAATTTTCTTGGAAAACAGCGACTGCGGCGAGCGAGAATTGGTATATAGTGTCTTAAGTCGGCATTTATTCCTTCTACTGTAAAAGTATCATTTTTGTTATGAACATTTCGAGTGTATTTGCCTGGATAAACAACATCGGCATATCCCAACCAACCGTCTGAATAGTATTTATCTGCTTCAGGGGCGTTATCTACGATTGCTTGGATACGTTTTGGTGACTTATCGAAAGCCACATCAAACCCTACAATTTGACGTGGCAATCTACTTACCATTGTCATAACATACGTATTTTCGCGTGTTTTGGTTTTTGGTTTCTTTCAAACATACCAATATAACTCATTTAATTCTAATATATGGTAGTTGTTATTTAGGTTTTGAACCGTTTTTTATCCAATTATACACGTTAGCTTTACTAAAACCAAATACCTTGCCCACACCACGACCGTTGACTCCTGAATAGTACATTTTCATCGCAAATCTTTTGGTTTCTTCTGGGTATTCTCTCTTTTTCGGGTTAATTGTATAGACAACGTCACACTCCTTACATTTGCAACGCTGTGTTCCCGATGGATTGAATCCCTTTTTAATCTGATTTTCAACTTTTCCACATTGTGGACACTTTTTTGGCTGTTATTGTTATTTTTTTCATACCTCTATTATATCATAAGGTTTCTATTTCGTCCACATCACCTATCCTTTCCTTTTTAAGAATACCTAATATCCATTCCGCATTATGTATCGGGTTGTTTAGATTAAGTGCGATAGCCTCAGCAATACCTTGAATTGAGCACCAAAATGGAATTGACAGTGCAAGCGGATTTCTCAAACGAATTTCTCCTAATTCTTGCCCCTTTTTTATTAATGGCACGCTCTGATTAATAATGTCATGCTGTGCGAGTAATTCTCTTGCCTTTTGTGAAATTTGAGTAGCATTATAGATTGCAAATCCCATAAAGACAAACATTTTTCCAACGAATGGATTATCGGTGATCAATTGAAATAAACCCTCCGAATCTTTCGCCTATGATATTATAAAATTATACCGAATTTCCATTGGACTGTCAACCCAAAATAGTATAATAAAACTTGATACATTTTACTCGAAAAATATAATGAAATAAAAAGGGTGCTGAGAAATAGCAGAAGAAAAAAGTTATGATAAGGATTACAAGTAATAGGCAATAAAGTTTGCTGGTAAGGTTGGGAATAAAAAGGCGATAAAATTTGATGATCTACTGAAGTGTGATTTTAAAGCTGAAAAGCCTTGCAAAAAGCATATTACAGACATCACTGAATTCAAAGCAAGTGATGGCAATTTGTATATTTCAGCAATATTCGATTGCTTTAATGTCAATGTTTTAGGGTTTGAGAGGCTGATAATATGAAGGTATAACTGTGCGTGCAAACAGGAAAAACACCGTTAGGGAATATCCTGAGTTAAGAGGAGCAATGCTTCATTCCGACAGAAGAAGTCAATACACAAGTGGAAGATACCACAAAATAATTGTAAAACATGGGCTTATTTAAAGCATGAACAGTGCTAGAGGCATATGCCACGATAATGTCCTCTGTGAGAGTATGTAGGCGAGAATGAAAGAGGAACTGTTTTATAGCAGGAACAGAAAATCTGAAGATTATAATATTTAAGATTTGAAAACGCTGATATGGTGGTACTTTATGAGCTATTGGAATAACAGAAGGATTTGTTCAGGCAATGATGGGTTGTCGCCTATGGAAAAGCGAAAACAATTTTATAAAGCACAGAAAACAGTGGCGTAATTTTTTGGAGCGTAACGGAATAGATACCCATTCCGTTACGCTCCATGGGTGTTTATTACTATACGCACATGTTACCTACGAAATCTTTGAGTAAAATGTGTCAAGTTTTATTGTACTATGTCATAATTATTTTTCCAGAGAAAATTACATTGCCTATAAATAAAACCAACAAATCTGCATAGTATAAATATTATAATTATATTAATAAAGGATTGAAAATTATTATGCAGTATTTAAATGTAACTTTATTATCGATAGGCTCAATAATCATATTATTTATTCTGACTAAAATAATAGGGAATAAACAGATATCTAACATGACCCTATTTGATTATATTAACGGCATTACGATAGGTTCAATAGCTGCTGAAATGGCAACATCATTAGAGGAAAACTTTATGTTACCTCTCATAGCGATGATTATTTATGGGCTATCTTCACTAGGCATATCCTATGTTAGTAAAAAATCCATTAAACTTAGGAGGCTTTTTACGGGTCATTCTGTAATTCTTATGGATAATGGAAAGCTATATAAGGAGAATTTATCAAAAGCTAGACTAGATGTAAATGAATTCTTAACCCAATGCCGTATTAATGGCTTTTTTAATTTAGCCGATATACAGACAGCTATAATTGAACCGAATGGAATGATATCAATATTGCCCGTACCAGATAAACGTCCCGTTAATCCTCAGGACTTGAACTTATCACCAAATAAGGAAAAGGTAATGACTAGTGTAATTATAGATGGAAGGATACTGCATCAAAATCTAAAACATATAGGAAAAGAAGAGGAATGGCTAAGAAGGCAATTGAAAGAACAATGGAATACGAAAATAAATGATATATTCTTGGCGACTTATGATAGTAATAAACTTGATGTTTATGTAAAATTAAATGAGAAACCTAAAAATGATCCTTTCCAGTGATTATGAGCTAATTTTCATCTCATTTTGTATTTTCAGTGGTAGCATTACAGTTACCTTAAATAAATTATTATCATATGAATAATTAAATATTCCATTATTTTTAGTAACAGTATCTTCTATCAATGAAAGTCCATATCCATGGATAGATTTGTTAAGCTTTGTAGTTTTAATAACCCCATTTTCTGTATTTAATTCTGAATTAAACTTATTTATGACAGAAAACACAGCATAATTTTTATATATAAAAATATGAACATCAATTTCCCTTTCAGCTTCATCTAATTTTAGGGAAGCCTCAATAGAATTATCAAGAACATTCGAGAGCATTGTAGTCATTTCAGAAAAGCTTGTATTGAGTTCAGGTAACTTGTCCGCTTTTAAATTTAGTCTAATATTATTACTTTCACAAAAAGTAACCTTACAGTTAATAATTGCATCGACAATACTATTACCGCTCCTACAAATATTACTTCTAGATTGCTGAATATTAGCTGTAAGTTCATTGATATAATTAATAACCTCATCATTCTTTCCTTGATTAATAAGCATAGAAATATTTATAAGGTTATTTCTCATATCATGTTTTATCTTTTTGATATTATCTACCATAACATTTTGTATTTCAATTTGTTGATGGAGTGCTTTATTAGTTATATTAGTAATATAGAATTCCTTTTCCTTTTGGAAGAATAAGCATATCTGTATAAAGAAATAAACAACAAAACAACTCATAATTAAGAATACGGATGAAAATATTAGATAATGGATTAACCCGTTATCTAAAGAAAAAATACCAGATGATTGTTCCATAAAAACTAGGGACAAGAAAAGATTAACAATCATAATTAAGTTAAGCAAAATCCAGTATTTTTTTGGAATATTAAAGTTTAATGACTTAAACATTCTAGCTATGAGTAGATATATGATTAGATTTATAAACTTAGCGGATATATATAATAATATAGAATAGAAATCATTCCTTGTTAATATTCCCTCTATAGTTCCTGAAGCTATTATAGCAAATGTTGAACTTATTATTATATCGACAATTAGAAAGACATATACACTTAACATAGAAAAGAAAAAAGTAATATATGGGTTGTTTTTAAAATTAAGTAAGGCAAGGAGCGGAATTAGCACTATTAGCAAACCTACTCTAATCATTAATGGGAAGTTACTTAACAAACATATAATTAGAGTAAGAAAAATCACGGAAGTAGGTAATAATATATTCCTCTTTTTCTTCTCATGTTTTAGGGTTAATACATTATAGAATAGAAAGTGAATTAACAAACTTTCTATAAAACAAAAAATAAAAGAGTATATTGGATTGTCAGTCATACATAATCTCCTTGTTCACGAATTCTGTAAGTTCTTTAATCACATTTTTTTTTTGGCGTCTGCTTAGTGGTAATATTTTTTTATTATCAAGAGTAACATCAATATCATTTATGGAATAAATATATCGTATATTTACAATGCAAGTTCTATGGATTTGGACGAAGTTCTTTTCTAGATACTCTTCCTTCACTGAAAGGAAGAGTTTTTTTGTAAGAGTATAAGTTTTTCTTTTTGTATGCATATATATAGTTCTATTTATTGATTCAAAATAAACTATATCTATAAGGGGGAGCCTTATGATGCTTTTCTTTTTGTATTCATTTTCAACCTCAAATAAATGGAGCTGTGTTTTTGAATTACTCACTTCGTTGAGTATTCTTGTTAGCTCGGGTTTTAATAATTGGTTCAACATATTTTTTGGCACAAAGGCATCTGCATAATATTGAAATGTATTATAAACTTCATTATTCATAGAAGATATAAAAATAAGTTTAAAGGAAGAATTAAGCTCTCTAAGCTGTTTTGCAGTTTCCTTGCCATTCAGCCTAGGCATATCAATATCTAAGATGATTATATCATAACAAGCATTATCTTTTTTCACATTTGCAATTAATTCTGATCCATAAATAAATGATTGTATATTAGAAGGAAGATTTAATTCAAATAAAATTTTGCCTATAGCTTCAACAAGTGTATTAAGAAAAACTTTATCATCATCACAAACTGCAATTTGTAACATTTATACCCCCTCCTTAAAAGAAATACTATTATTCTTTTGTGTTAATTATTATTGAAACCATCTCTCCAACATTTTTCATAGTAGAAACCTGTTTCATAGTAAACCTCATTTTAAATTGTTTTTCAACAGCACTAATCAGGTTTATATGCTCAAAACTATCCCAATCTTCGATATCATCAGCAGATGTATTATTATTAATTACAATTGTGTCATCATCAAAAATATCCCTAAAAATTATCGTTAAGCTATTATAAACTTCCATCTCATTCATTTAAAACTATCTCCTTTTCCACATTTACTTTAATGACCTTATTTTTGTTTTCATAATTATCTAAATATAATTCCCAAACGGAATCTCCCTTATCATTATCACTTGTTTTTTTAAATCCCAACTTTTGATACAAGCTTTCTACCATTGAATTTTTTGTAGTTTTATAGTAATAACCAATAATTTTATTTATATTTTTTTGCCTGCATTTTTCAACAAGAGTATCAATCATTGCATATTCCATATAACGTTTGAGTACTCGGCAACTCATAAGCCACAAATCGATGCTAACTGTAGAATCTTTGATTTTTCCAATGATAATAGAAACAATTCCATTATCTCCAAACTTATCAACAAGCCTACCATAGAGCTTAATATAGCCTTCATTTTTATATATTTCATGAATCTCACCCTCAGAATATCTTCTTGTTGTGAGATTAAATTGATTTGTCTTATTAGTAAGCTGAACAATTCTCTCGATATAAACTGGTTTAAACTGTTCAATGGTAGCAGTCATTTCAAGCTTTAAGAGATAATCCTCATAATTTTCAAATTGTTGTTGCTCAACCAATCTTTTAATATTAGCTTTGTACATATCATTTCTACTGATATCATCCTCTGAAAAGGTTGTAACTTCAAAATATCCAGCCCTATCGAGAACTTTTATATACTCCTCAACGCTATTTATTTCTGGTGTTGCCACCATAGGTAAGCGGGATTTAACAATTTCCCTTTCAGCAGGATTATCGTCAATAAATACAATACTATCTGGAAGGATATTTAGCTCACTTGCAATATCAAGGATATTCTTGTCTTTATTTTCCCAGTTTGCCTTTATAATCACAAAATCATCGGCAGTTAGTATAGTATCAGGATGTTTTAGCCCATCGATAGCATTCTCAATATCATTCTTTGAGCAAATAGTTAGCGTAATACCAAGGCTTTTTAGCTTATTGATATAATGCTGAAAATCATGATATGCTTGTGCTACAGGAGTTTCCTGCCCAATTTCTATTCCGTTCTGCCCATCATCACCAACAACACCGCCCCAGAGTGTATTATCTAAATCTAATGCCAATGCTTTTTTGTTTTTTCCAAAAATAGATTTAATAATATTTGAAACATTATAAGAAAGTTCTGGGATTGCAGAAATACTTAAAGCATATTTATATAAATACCAATGTTTTGAATCAGACCATTTATCAAGTCCATAAGAAGCTGAAAGATAGTTAATATCGTTGATATAGAAGTTTCTATTGCTTTGTGCGTACTCATAAAACTTCATATTTAATGAATTCACGAACCAGAGTTTTCCGTGAAAATCACTTACATCCTTATTTCCAAGCAATCGATAGGATGGCATTTCAAAATTGTTTTGAATTATAGGACAATTATATTTTTTTGTAAGGCTTTGCCACATAGATTCAAAATGCTGGTACTGTTTTTGTATTTGATATTCAACTGTTTCAGCAGAAGTTGTCATATCAAATTCATATTCTGTAATATTCCGAGTGGTTGTATGAATGAAAATAATATCAGGTTTGAATTCAGTTAATTCTGCATTTTCAAACATTGAATCTTGCCAGTATTGACCATATTCTGATTGATAAAACATAGGTTCAATATCGTTATTAAGTAGAAATAATTCAAGAATCGCAACGATATCATTAGTGGTTGAGCCGCCTAGTATTGCGATATTCTTTTTTATCCTTACGGTGTCATTATTCATTAATTGTCGTTTTATTTTTTTTCTATTTTTAAGTATTTTTGAACTATCAAAAGGATAAGCCAAATTATCCATGATTATCCACCACCAAATAAATTATTTAGTTCTTATTTTCTCGATATGTTTAGAATTGCCACCTGTTGCAGAAAATGTGTTCATAGCAAATAGAACATCAGTTACACCATGTTCCCTCAAAAAGTTTATAGCATTAAGATTAAAATATCTCATATCAATTACATATATATTCTCAAATGAGCCTGTCAAACACGGAACAAGGGCATTTCCATAGCTATCCTTAATTATTGCGAGTGTTCTCCCATTCTTCACATCTGTATTCACGTGCACAATAAATTCATCACTACCCATAAATGTACAATAAAGGCTGCTACCATATGCTTTTATAAGCAAGGGACCTTCATGGTCAAAGTTGTAATTAATATCATAATAAGTCGTAGTGTATTGATTAGAAGGCTTGTAATAGATAAAATCTTCAGGGTTATCTTTAAGTGCAGCAACCTGTGACCAGCCATAAAGAGTTCCAACATAACCAGGTTCGACAACCTTTTCATATGTAGATAAATCAGAGAAAGGAACATTAGCTTTCTTAGCAAATTCTTGTGCAGAATAAAAAGCTCCAAGTGGTGACCAGTGATGATCTGTTCTTGAATATATATCTTCCTTTTTATGAGGTAAAAGGGCATTATATGCATCAATTTCAGTAACACCATTTAGGTACTGTCTTATATTCGTAAGATTTTCTTCTTCACTGCCATACTTTTCAGCATACTTTTTAGGCATATAAAATGATTGTGCAGTTGGAGCAACTAATGAATATACATTAACTCCTTCCCCCAAATCAGCTTTATAGGCATTCACAAAGCTAGCATAATTCTGCCCAGCAGCAAAACTGCCGTAATATACAGGTATACCCCTGTTTTTATAGACAAGTATTCCACCGCTTAATATTCCCTCATCGAAATCATCTAAATCATCCTCATCAACGGGTACAGTTTCAGCAGGGGTAGGGGATAGGCTATCAGTATTAGTGGTTGTAATATCAGTTGTTATAGCGGAGGAGGTTTCAGTAGTAGCACCCTTAGTTGTTTCCTCTGTTTGTTTGGCATCTAAGGAATCTTTTTTGTGGTTCTTTTTTCCACCACTTACATTACCATAAATAATAACACCATCTAATTCAATTCCCAAACTTGCACGAAAATTTGAAGTGATATCTTTAAACACACTCCTAAGGGGAACGGTATCATTGTAATAATTTGCGATATTAGCTGTATATTCCCCCTCGAAAAAGCTCTTTGAGCTAAAGGAAGGGAACTTAGCTAAATCTCTATTTTCAGTTTTTGAAACAGTAGGACGTTTACCTAT
>JAAYSW010000022.1 GCA_012523875.1 Clostridiales bacterium | reverse complement strand
GTTATGACAAATTATAAAGGGGATATCGTTAAGGAGGCTGGGCCATCTATTCCAGTTGAGATTACAGGTCTTGCTGAGGTGCCTAGTGCGGGTGATATTTTCAATGAAGTTGAAGATGAAAGACTTGCAAGAGAACTTGTTGATCAAAGGCGTTATACAGCTAAGGAGGAGCAGTTTAGCTCTTACCAAAAGGTTACGCTTGATAATTTATTTAGTCAGATTGAACAGGGTGAAATTAAAGAACTGCCCATCATTGTTAAGGCGGATGTTCAAGGTTCTGTCGAAGCTGTTAAGCAATCGCTTGAGAAGATTTCTAATGAGGAAGTTAGGGTTAAGGTTATCCATGGTGGTGTTGGTGCAGTATCTGAAAGTGATGTTATGCTTGCGAACGCATCTAATGCGATTATTGTTGGATTTAATGTAAGACCTGACCCTGTTGCGGCTGAAAATGCAGCAACGGAGGGAGTTGATATTCGTCTTTATAGGATAATTTATGATGCTATAGAAGAAATCACTACCGCTATGAAGGGTATGCTTGCACCTAAGATTAGAGAAGTCGAGCTTGGTAGGATTGAGGTTAGACAGGTTTATAAAATCTCAAATGTTGGTGTAGTTTCTGGTTGCTATGTGCTTGATGGAAAGGTTATTAGAAACTGTGATATAAGAGTTGTACGTGACGGTATCGTTGTTGCTGAGGATAAGGTTGCTGGATTGAGACGTTTTAAAGATGATGTTAAGGAAGTTGCACAGGGTTATGAGTGTGGAATTAGCCTTGATAGATTCAATGACGTTAAGGAAGGCGATATTTACGAAGCATTTAAAATAGAAGAATATAAAGACTAATATACTAGAAGTAATATTAGTGTAACAAAGGAGAAATTGATATGTCAAAATTTAGAACGGGACGTTTAGCAGAGGATATAAAAAGAGAGCTTTCTGCTATTATAAGAGAATTGAAAGACCCAAGAATCTCAGAGATGATTTCTATTATTAAGGTTGATCTTACAAATGATTTATCACATTGTAAGGTTTATGTTTCAAGCTTTGATGGCATGGAAAAATCGTTGGAGTCTGTTAAGGGGCTTGAAAGTGCTGCTGGCTATATAAAGAGGGAAATCTTTGCTAGGCTCAAAATGAGAAAGAGCCCAGAATTCCATTTTATTGCTGATAATTCAATTGAGTATAGTACAGAAATAAATAAGATTTTAAAGGATATAGAAAAGAATTAAGTTGGTTTTCACCCTATATCATTGGATGGAGGACTTAAATGCAGATTGAATATTTAGATGCAATAGATATTATCAAAAATAGTGATGATATTTATATAATCACACACCAAAGTCCCGATGGGGATACTATTGGTGCAGGATTTAGCCTATACTACCTGTTGGAGGCACTTGGAAAACGCTCAAAGGTTATTTGCCCAGACGATTTTCCGGAGAGATATGAGTATATGTATGAGGATTATGTGGAGCAGGATTTTAAGGCTAAATATGTTTTCGCTGTTGATGTAGCTGATGAAAAGCTTATGGGTGAACTTGCTGAAATATATGGAGATAGGGTGGATTTATGCATAGACCATCATGTGTCTAATACTGGGTATGCAAAAAATACTCTACTTTCTTCATATGCATCAGCAACTTGTGAGGTTATGTATGAGCTGATTATACGTATGGGTGTTAAAATTACAGAAAGCATGGCTAAATG
>JAAYSW010000160.1 GCA_012523875.1 Clostridiales bacterium | reverse complement strand
TTAATGCGACAGCAAATACATCAAGCTTTTGTCGTCTTACTACCTCATATGACGCTGAAATTACCCTACCAATTTTATTAAGCGATGAAGGGGTACTTCCTTCTTGAATTTTTGTTTCAGGTAACTCATTGCCCTGTATTGTAGCCGTATCATATGGGGTGCTATCACTTATAGAAATGCCATACATTGAATTTCCTTCCATAGTTGTATTAACAGCGACAATATCTGACAAAATTGATTCATCGATTCCCTGTTTTATGCTACGTTTAACAAACTCTGGGAAAAGCACTGCTGATTCAGTTGTAGTGAAGAATTTTTCAACAAAATCTGCATTAGCTCCACTAACCTTAATATCAAAACGCTTTAATTGGCGTTCAAAGGCATCTAGCTTCGCAAGAGATGTATCCTTATAATTATCTGATGGATCAGCATCCTCAAGAGCCTGTGCAAAGCTTTTTCCCGTAAGATTATACAAACCTTTTTCTAATTTAATTGTATTAAACATAATAAATCCTCCTATAAATTATAATTTTCCTTTAATTTTAATTCAATTTCTAATGCTTTAGCATTTTTCAAACGTGCATCTGCAAGAGCAACCTCGTCCTGCAAATTAATATTATCCCATTCAACAATAACATCAGCATCACTGCCACAAGTCCTAAGAAAAGCTGTACCAATTTTCTTAATCACAGGTGTAATTCGCCTGCGATAATATTCAAGCTCTGAGGTAAGTATATCAGCTTGCTGTGCCGACATACGTTCGGTCGATGACCAATTAAGTCCTAATAGAAATGGTGGTATTGAGAGCTTTGATACAATTTGTTCAAGTAGCTGACGAACAGGAATATTGGTATCATAAAGTTGATTTTCTGAGCCAATAACCTTTATATCTACATCACCAACAGCAACAAAATCACGAATTTCACCATTTCTGCCAGCATTCATACCATCCGACCATTCCTTAGCAATCTGCATTGCTCTATCCTTAGCGAAGGCCTTTTCTGATGGGTCATTTCCTGGGTTATAAGTTACAGCATATCTAACATTCCCTACCCTATCGTAATTCTGTCCAATACATTCATAAATTCGCATAAGAACTGAACTCAAGGACGGCAAGCCTCTTAAAACTGAAATCCCATAGGTTTGTCCTGCCTGTGTATTTATTGAGGAGAACACCAATAGCTCGGGGTTTTGAATTATTGTTTTATCGCCATTTTCCTCCCTAATACAGAATTTCTTTTCATTAGATGCTGAACAAGTTTGAATTTCGATATCATTTACATTGCCATTAAAAAGCCCTACAATACGTCTAGTATCAGTATCAAGGATAATTTCACCTACAGCATTTCCATAAGTCAAAAGACTATCAAGAAAGCTATCAGTAAAGGAATGTAGCGATTTCCCAATCGCACCGACATCAACCTCATCAACAAAGAAATCTAACTCCTCTTGCAAACTCTCATCAGAACAAATTAGCCTATATCCGCCCGTTAGCCTAACAATTTTACTCAGTGCCGCATCAATAACGGGCACAGCAGAGCGTAAGCTATCATAAAGATTGTTCTCGCAAACCTTTATGCCATCATTAATACTTTCTTTCTGCCTTGCTGATTGTAACATAACTGT
>JAAYSW010000159.1 GCA_012523875.1 Clostridiales bacterium | reverse complement strand
GAAAGTATATATAACTTTAGCTTTAAAGTCAAATTAAAGCTTGGGACTGCTATAGTTTCATTTGTAGGCATGGTTTTAACGTATTTTATGATTAATAGAAAAAACATAGATAAAGGGAAAAAAATAAAAAATAAAATTATTCATGAAAGTTGAAATTAAACATCTCATATAGTGTTTAAGACTTTTATTGAATAGGAAAAGGAGTTCTTATGAATAATCATCCAATTAAAGATATGATGGGTGTAACAATGGAAAAAATTAAGGAAATGGTGGATGTTAACACTATTATAGGTGAGCCAATTGTAATTGCAGATGGGACAACCATCATTCCCATCTCAAAGGTATCCTTTGGCTTCGCATCAGGGGGTTCAGACTTACCCGCTAAGATTGAAAAAGAATTATTCGGTGGTGGTACAGGAGCTGGTGTATCTATTCAACCCATTGCTTTTTTAGTTATAATCAACGGTGAGGCAAAGCTTTTACAGGTTTCTATGAATGCAAGTTCGCAGAACGCTATTATCAATCTTATCCCAGATGTAGTTGATAAAATTTCAGATTTAATGGGGAATACAAAGAAATCTGATAAGAATGAAAATAAATAGGCTAAAACCTACACTTGCACCATAAAGTATAGTATTACTATATTTTATGGAGGTACTTATGAAAAAATTAGTTTGTATTTTAATTTCATTGGTAATGTGTATGGTTGCACAAAACTTTGCGGTTGTAGCTGAAGCGAACCAAAGGGTTTCCGTATCAGCTAAGTCGAGCATTTTGATAGAGGCAAAAACCGGGCGTGTCCTGTTTTCTAAGAATGCTGAAACAAAACTTTCAGTGGCAAGTACCACGAAAATAATGACAACATTGCTCTGTTTGGAAAGTGGTGGGCTTGATGAGGAGTTTATTGTTGATCCAGATGCCATTAAGGTTGAGGGTTCAACGATGGGTTTGACAGAGGGTGATATTGTTACGAAACGGGCATTATGCTATGGAATGATGTTGCCATCAGGTAATGATGCTGCTAATGCAACCGCAATAAAAATTGCTGGAAGCTATGAAGGTTTTGCAGGACTTATGAATGAACGTGCAAAGGAAATAGGTATGACTAGGACCTGCTTTGTGACACCATCCGGCTTAGAGGCAGCTGGACATGGTTCATCAGCTACTGATATGGCTTTGCTTACATCGGAGGCATTGAGGAATCCCGAGTTTAGAGAAATATGTTCACAGCAAAGTGCGAAATTAAGGTTTGGCAATCCCCCTTACGAAAGATGGTTAAATAATACCAATAAGTTATTAGGGATGTATCCTGGTGTCATTGGTGTAAAGACTGGTTTTACAGATGAAGCAGGGAGGTGCTTAATTTCTGCCTGTGAGAGAAATGGTATTACTTTAATTTGTGTAACATTTGATGCTACTAATGATTGGCAAGATCATATCGCCCTCTATGATATGGGTTTTTCATTGGTTAGCCCTAAGACTATAGGGTTAACTGAGGGGTTGGATATTGATATTGTTGGATCTGAGGTGGATAGCATATCAATTGGTTCGGAGGAAACAATCACAATCGGTATGATTGGGGATGAGAGTAATAAAATAACTACGAAAGCTATTTTACCACCATTTTCTTATGCTCCAGTTACAATTGGTGATGAGATTGGTAAGTTGGAATTTTATTATGAGGATAGATATATTGACAGCATTCCATTATACATGTTAGAATCAGCAGAATTATTTGAGCTTAAACAGGAAGAAAGTAAGTTAGATAAGTTTTTAGGTAAAATTAAAAGGGCATTAGGAATGTAGAATTATCTGCTTTATGAGTAGTGAAACTGCATAAATTTTATAAGATTTATGCAGTGATTTATTTATATATGCCTAATCCCCAAGATTAAGGAGTATTGAGTGGCGAAGATAAGAATCCAAAAGATTATTGCGGAAAGTGGATATTGTTCCAGAAGAAAGGCCGAAGAGTTAATCAGTAAAAGGAGAGTTAAAGTAAATGGACGCCCTATAAAACTTGGTGATAAGGCGGGTTATAAAGATATTATAACTATTGATGGTGAGAGAATTAATATAGTAAAAAGGAAAAATTATATATATCTGATGATGAATAAACCCAGGGGGTATATTACTACTGCATCTGACCAATTAGGGAGAAGATGTGTTATGGATTTGCTAAATGGTGTGGAAGAGCGAGTTTATCCGATTGGTAGATTAGATAGGAATTCTGAGGGATTACTTTTATTTACTAATGATGGTAATTTTGCAAATAGTATTATGCACCCGAGCAGACATGTTTCTAAATCATATAGGGTTACAGTAAGACCTGATATTTCCGATGAACAGCTCATTAAGTTGAGTGAAAGCATGGAGATTGATGGGAGAATGACTATCCCCGCAACAGTAAATGTTCTTAATAAGCAAGAGGGTAGGGTAGTTTTGCTTATTACAATCAAAGAGGGGAGAAATCGTCAAATAAGAAGGATGTGTGAAGCTGTTGGGCTTGAGGTTGCAAGGCTTAGGCGAGTGAGTTTAGGCCCATTAAAACTTGGTATGCTAAAGCCAGGCACATACCGTGAGCTTACTGGTGAAGAATTAAGGGCAATAAGAAATGCAATTGGTAAAGAGGGGTAAGAGATGCTGGAGATTCTTGAATGTAAGGATACTGAAAGATATTCACATATTTTAGATGCTATAGAAACAAGTGGAATAACTCATGTTGTTGAGGCTTTTGATAGAGGTAAAGTTATAGGACATGG
>JAAYSW010000158.1 GCA_012523875.1 Clostridiales bacterium | reverse complement strand
TAAAGCTTATAGATTATTCCTTGAGTATTGGTAAGCCTGTTGCGTTACCAAGATGCAATATTGACAGGACAATAAGTTTTTATTTCATAGACTCGTTGGATAATTTAGAGGTTTCTTCTTATGGTATTGCAGAACCAAAGGAAGACTTTAACACGTTAGTCCGAATATTCGATAGCTCACTATGTATAGTTCCAGCATTTGCTTATGATATGGAAGGTTTCCGATTGGGCTATGGTGGTGGCTATTATGATAGGTTTTTATCAACACATAAGGTAATGAAGACATTGGGCATATGTTATAGTGTTTGCTTAATAGATAAATTAATCAAGGAGAAACATGATATTAGTATAGATTATATAATGACAGAGAGTGATTTTATGGAGGTGTATAATGGATAATAAGGGTGTGGGAGATAATAGGGATAATGATAGCCTTATTGATGATATACTAGAGCAATCAGAGAAATTATCAGGATTAGAGCAAGAAAAAGATATTTCTGATGGGGAAATCAAGGAAAATGAAATAAATGCAGAAGATTTTGAAATCAGCTCATTAGATTCGGAAGATAAAGCTGATGGGGTTGAAGGAATTCCTCAATTCGATGAAGATTCTGAATATGTTTTAATGGATGAAGAATATGTTAATAATGAATTTTCCGAATATGAAATAGGTACTGAGAAGGAAATAGCAGGAAAACCAAAGCGTAGGGTGCGTAAGAAGTGGAAAGGTGCAAAACTTGCCCTAGCACTAATAAGAATAACATTTATATTATGTGCATCAGTTGTTTTATCAGTGTTATTAATTTCTTTAGGTAAAGATTATTTGGGTATAAATAAATCCGATAAGGATATTGATATAGTAATACCTAAGGAAGCAACAACATATGATATTGCACAAATTTTATATGATGAAGGAGTAATAAAATCTCCAACGCTTTTCAGGGCAGTATCTAAGCTTAAAGAGGCTGGTCCCCTTTATAAAGCTGGAACCCATGCGGTAAAGCCAAGTGCGGGTTATGATGGTATAATAGAGGGTTTGACTGGTACACCTATAGAAGATGCCTATGATACTATATCGATTACTTTTAAAGAGGGAATAAATTTATATGAAGCTGCTCAATTACTTTTAGAGGCAAATGTTATTGCGGATATAGATAATTTTATTTTCAATTATAATTCAGGAGAGTTTATTGATAAGGATAAGCATAAGTTTAGTGAATTGTTAATAGGCAATAATGCAAATAAGTTTTATAAAATGGAAGGTTACTTTTTTCCAGATACATATACTTTTTATGTAGGTATGGATAAGGGTAGAGGTGTGGAGGACAAGATAGCATATAGGAGAATATGCGAAAAAATATATGATAACTTTGAAGTAAAAATTAGTCCATACTATGATGATATAAAGAAATCAAATTATAGCTTGGATGAATTAATAACTCTTGCATCAATAGTACAGGCAGAAGCACCCTCAAAAGAATCAATGCAGATGGTTGCATCAGTTTTCTATAACCGCCTAAACAATCCAGAGGCGATAGGGCGTACCCAAGCTTTCTTAGAGTCAGATCCAACATCGAAGTATGCAAATGAAATCATTAAGCAAAATATTGAACAAACATCATCAGCAAGTTTAACAATCCAAGCCTATGACACATATAAGGTTGCAGGTTTGACACCTGGAGCAATATGTAATCCTGGGATAGAGGCTATTGAATCGGTTCTCCATCCTGCTACATCACAATATTATTATTTCTGTGCAAATATTAATACAAAAGAAACATACTATGCGACAACCCTTGAAGAGCATGAAGCAAATTTAGCAATGGTTCATCAGCAGTATGCTGAAGCAGCTGCTGCAGCGGAGGAATAAAAATAGGAGGAATGCTTTGTCTATTATAAATAGGTTAGAAGTCTTATCACCTGCGGGTGATTATGAGAGATTAATATCCGCAATTGATTATGGTGCGGATGCAGTTTATCTTGGTAGAAAAGAATTTGGTATGAGAGCATCACCTCTTAATTTCAGCTATGATGAATTGAAATCTGCTGTTGAGATTGCTCATAAAAAGGGTGTTAAGGTTTATTTGACCTGTAATACACTACCTAGAAACGATGAAATATCAGGGTTTCAAGCTTTTATAGAAGAAGCTGTTGACTGTAAAGTGGATGCAGTTATTGTTGCTGATATAGGAGTTTTATCGCTTGTTAAGAAGTTTGCACCAGATATGGAGATACATATGTCTACACAAACAGGTGTGGTGAATTATGTAACAGCTAATGAGCTTTATAATATGGGTGCAAAAAGGGTGGTTTTAGCAAGAGAGTTATCCCTTGAGGAAATTACACAAATTAGAGCAATGGTTCCGGATGGGCTTGATATTGAGGTGTTTGTTCATGGTTCTATGTGTGTGTCATTTTCAGGAAGATGCTTATTATCTCAATATATGGTTAATAGGGATGCAAACAGGGGCGAGTGTGCACAACCTTGTAGATGGAGTTATAATCTTGTCGAAGAAAAACGTCCGAATGAATTTTATCCGATTTATGAGGATGAAAGGGGCACGTATATTTTAAATGCTAAAGATTTATGTATGATTGATTACATTGATAAACTGGTTGATGCAGGAGTTACTAGCCTTAAAATTGAGGGCAGAGCAAAATCGGCTTATTATGTATCAATTATAACCAATGCATATAGAATGGCAGTAGACCATTATAGGATTAATCCTAATTCATTTGAGCTACCAAAATGGATTCGTGATGAGGTTTTCAAGGTTAGCCACCGTAAATACTGCACAGGGTTTTTCTTTGGTGATGCACGGGATTGTCAATACTACGAAACAGGTGGTTATATAAGAGAATATGATGTTGTTGGGATTATTGATTATTGTGCAGATGGTAGTATATATGCAACACAAAGAAACAGATTTTTCTCAGGTGATATAGTAGAGATTATATCACCCCAAAAAGAACCAGTGGAGTTGAGGATATCAGTTATGTATAATGATAGAGGAGAGGTAATTGAAAAAGCCAATCATGCGATGATGAAACTTATTATCCCTTGTGATATTGAATTCCCAGCGAATTCAATAATAAGGATGAAAAAAGAGAAATAATTTAATAAAAAATACTCAAGAGAGTAGAGAGTAAAAAATAATCTCCAATTGTAGAATTAGCTACAGTTGGAGATTATATTAATGTTAGAAAAAGAACGAATCAAATAATCATAAGTATTACCTTAAATCAATTTATACCATATATTCATATGTTCAATGTTTCCGGATATATTTGTATTATTGTAGAGTGTTCCACTGAATTTATAGCCTAGTTTTGCAAAAGTCATATTCATACCATAGGAAATAGCTCTAGCAATTGTATATAGAACCTTAAAATTCATTTGAATCATTTTATCTTCCATCTCTTTTAATAATAAAAGTGATAAATTACCTCCTCTATAATCTGGTAGTATTGCAAAATCGGTCATTTCACAATTCATGTTTTCAGTGTCTGTTTCACAAGAGGAAACACCAACCAACTTGTTTTTATCAAATATTCCGAAGTAGATAATATTTTCTTCCATGGTCTCTACTAAATAATTCGGATCAAAAATAGGAAAAGGATATGTTGCAAAGACTGTCTTATATAAGGCTGACATAGCCTTAGTATCGTTTTTAGTTAGAATTCGCAAGTTAAATTTTTTTGGCAACTTAGGCATTTTCCAATTATCATTACGGGTTTTATCCTTAATATCAGAAAGAATATCTGCAATCTCATTTGAATGATTTTTTGGAGAGCCTTCATGCAAATACTTACACATGAAAAAGCAATCATCCTTGCGATTAAAATAATTTGGGATATATGCTTCTTTTTTATACCCATAGTCCTCAAAATCGTTTTTTGCGAACAAGGGAACCTTTGCAACAATTTTATTATAGTTATTATCCCTCCCCAGTTTTTCAATTTGTTCAAGTAAGCTAAGGGCATTTACTTCGTTATATTTCATAAGATATATGCGATTATTTTCTTTTCCATGTTGAATAATTGAATGGCCGATTTTCTGAATTATATCACTCATTATTTTCAGCCACTCCTTGAATTCTATAATTTCGTTCTAGATTATCAGGAACCAAGGTTATATCTTCTTCATAATCACATAGTAGTTTTGAGATACCAATTGTTTTCATTTCTTTATCAATTACATCAGCATCATGCTGTAGGTTGCACTCACTACAATTATTATCGCAATCCTTAGGTAAATAAGCTGGCATTTTATAAGTAGTGATTACACCCTCATAATTCCTGAGGACAATTTTATTTGCTGACCATGATATCAAATAATTAGGCATAATGGGAATCTTTCCACCGCCACCAGGTGCGTCTATGACATAGGTTGGAATAGCAAAGCCACTAGTATGTCCTCTCAGGCTTTCAATTATCTCTATTCCCTTACCAACATTTGTTCTAAAATGTCCAAGACCTTCTGATAAATCACATTGATATAGGTAGTAAGGTCGAACCTTGTTGGCAACTAATTTATGTACTAAGTTTCTCATTATATGTGGGCAATCATTAACATCTCTTAATAGCACTGATTGGTTACCAAGTGGGATTCCTGCTAACGCCAATTTCCTTAAAGCAGTCTTAGCGGATTTTGTTATTTCCCTAGGGTGATTAAAATGGGTGTTTATCCAAATGTTATCATACTTTTTTAAAACATCTATTAAATCATTAGTTATCCTAAATGGTAAAACAACAGGTGTCCTCGTTCCGATTCTTATAACCTCTACATGTGGAATTTTTGATAATTCACTGAGCATCCAATCAATATAGTCATTTGATAACAGGAACGGATCCCCACCAGAAAGCAGGACATCTCTTATAGTTGGTGTATTTTTAATATATTCAATGCCTATTAAAATTTCTTTTTTTGATGGAACAGAATCTATATCTCCAACCTTTCTTTTACGGGTACAATGCCTACAATACATTGCACAGATATTGCTTACATGGAATAGAACTCTATCGGGATAGCGATGGGTAATACCTGGCACAGGGCTATCCTCATCCTCACTTAATGGGTCTTGCATATCACAGGTCGAAATACTTAATTCTTTAATATTAGGAAAGCACTGTTTGAATACAGCGTCATTTTCATAATTATCTGCATCCACAAGTGATAAATAATAGGGTGTGATAGCCATTGGAAACTTTTCAATTGTTTCTTCTATCTCATTCCTTTTTTCTTGTGGGAACTTAATATCAAGGATTTTTTCAACATCTTCAATTTTCCGAATAGTGTTTTTAACTTGCCATTTCCAATTAGTCCAATTCTTAAGGAGTAATTTAGATAAATCCTCATTGTCCTCATTGTTTAATTTGTTTTTTGTGATTTGAATAATTTCTTTCATTATTTTCTCCTTTTACATAACACAGAAGGGTTGCTAAATGATTGTTTTGTATTTTATGCCATTCAAAATAGTGTTATATTTTTAAAATACAATTCAATCTCATTTTAAATTTAACAATATTTTAACAATTTACGATTTCCGGAAAATGATTTACTTAAACACATCCTTTTAATTATAAATATATAGAAATCCAATATTGACTAAATGAAAATTTACTGACACAAATACAAAAGTATTATATCATTATAACAAAAACAAAAAGCATTGTCAAAAAGTGCAACCTAAATCGATGCTAGTCTAGTGATATATAGCTTAAAGTGAGGGTGTATAAAAAGAATGTTATTTTTATTTTTTCTACAGGCAGGAAATTTTAAAAGTTTCAATTTTGTACGAAATGTAATAATAACTGTATTATATATCATTTACTTTTCTATGTTAATGGTTTATAATAAAATCATATAATGTTAAAAATATTAATGTAATCTGTATAGATTGCTATTAACAGGGAGGAATTATGAAAACTAAAAGGAATTTACTAAAAAGACTTCTTTCTGCATCTATAGCTTGTTCTTTGGTAATAATGGGTACCATTATGCCTAACAAAGCTAATCCTATGGTTTATGCAGAGGGCAAGAATTTAATCAGCAACTCAACCTTTGATAATAATATATCAGGGTGGGATACTTTCCATGCTGGTGGGGGGAATAGCACACTTTCTAGAGAAGATGGGAAACTAGCATTAAAAATAAAATCAGCAGGTACACTTAATTACAGTGTTCAGGTTTTTTATGATATCATTCCATTATATAAAAATGGAGTTTATCGTTTGAGTTATGAGATTTCTTCTACAACAGACCGTGTAGTAGAAGGAATGATTCAACAGAATGGCGGTACATATCAAGCATATACTTGGGAATCTCTAGAGTTAACACAAGAACCACTACTAATTGATTATACCTTCACTATGTTAGAGGAAAATGATATTATGTCAAGATTAGTTTTTAACTGTGGTTATCAAGGAAAAGACTTACCGGCACATACAATTTATTTAGATAATGTTGTTTTAGAACTTATTGACGATAGCGAAATTACATATCCGGTAACCGAAAATGATATGCAATCTATTCTAATAAATCAGGTTGGGTATAAGCCGGAAAGCAAGAAAATAGCTGTATTTAGAAATATTGCCAACGAAAAAGATTTTTCCGTAATAAACGCTGACACAGGTTCTATAGTTTATACTGGGATGTTATATGGAGAGAAGCCAAATCCTAGTGCAGGTGAAACGAATTTTTACGGTGATTTTTCAGAAGTAACTGCACCAGGAAATTACTATATTAAATGTGGTGATTTACACGATTCCTACACCTTTAATATTTCTGAAAATGTTTATAAAAACCTCCTCGATGACACTGTACGCATGATGTACTTACAGAGATGTGGGGTTATAATTGAAGATAGCGAGTTTGATCATAAAGCATGCCATACAGGCAGAGCAATAATTTATGGCACAAATGAGACTATTGATGTTAGTGGGGGCTGGCATGATGCTGGGGATTATGGTCGATATGTAGTTCCAGCAACTAAGACTATTGCAGATATGCTATATGCTTATGATGCTAATCCAAGTATTTTTGGTGATGATTTAAATATTCCTGAAAGCGGAAATGGGATTCCTGATATACTTGATGAAGTTCGCTATGGATTAACATGGCTATTTAAAATGCAAGCAGAATCAGGTGGCGTATACCATAAATTAACTTGCAGAGATTTTCCATCATACATTATGCCAGAAGAAGAAATAGGACAATTAATAGTAACCCCTATCTCCACAACAGCAACTGCTGATTTCGCTGCAGCAATGGCTATGGGTTATGAATTTTATTATGAAATTGATAGAAACTTTGCTGAAGCTTGCTTGGATGCAGCTAAAAAGGCATGGAATTTCCTTGAGGCTAATCCGAATTTAATTTTTAGCAATCCAAAAGATATAAGTACGGGTGAATATGGAGATACATCTGATTTCGATGAGCGTTATTGGGCTGCAGCTCAAATGTATCGTGCAACTGGTGAAGAAAAGTATTTACAGGCACTAGAAAAAATGCAAACAAGAACAGGTTTAGATTGGCCGTTGGTGGGCGATTATGGTAATATTGCTATCTTGACAATGGACGATACTGATAATTCATCTGAACTATATAAGAATATGAAGAAATCAATTATAACACAGGCAAATAATTTGAACACAATTACAGCTATTAATGCATATAGCGTCGGTGTTTCTAAGTTTAATTGGGGGAGCAATATGACAGTGGCAAATGCAGGAGTTATCCTTGGGATTGCAGCTGAATTAGATAATGATAGAGATTATATGAACTCGGCTGAATCAAATTTACATTACCTACTAGGAACAAACCCATTAGCAACTTGCTTTGTAACAGGATATGGTACATTATCCCCTAAGAATCCACACCATAGACCATCAATGGCTAAAGACAAAACCATGAAAGGAATGTTGGTGGGTGGAGTAAACTCAAATCTTGAAGATAGTGCTGCAAAAGCATATCTTACAAATGAACCGAGTGCAAAGCGTTATATAGATCATTCAGAGAGTTATTCTACAAATGAAGTAACAACATATTGGAATTCATCACTAATATATCTTATTGCCTTAATTGAAGCAGATAATGGAGAAGATATTGAGCTTAAAGGTGATATTAATTTTGACGGTATCGTTGATGCTGAGGATGCTTTATTACTTAAAAATTACCTTCTCGGAGCAAATGTTCTTACTTCAGAACAGGCAATAAACGCTGATATAAATGGTGATGATAAAATTGATTCATTTGACCTTATTAAATTGAAAAAGCAATTATTCTAATATTGACGTAAAATAATATAAAGGCAACCGCATCTGCTGAAAGTGTGAAGCGGTTGCCTTTGAGTTTATTGATAAGCAAATAAATAATATGGCTCTAAGATATGTTCGGTTTTAAAGCTTTACTTTGTGTTATTATCTATATGAAGGAAATTTTGTACATATAAAATAGTCATGGGCGATTGCTTGACAATATAACTAAAATGGTGTTATAATTATACATATTAAATTTAGTTTAGGAAGTGGCAAATATGGCATATAATAATACTGATACATCTTTAAAAGAAAATAATGATACTAAAATAACGAGTGAAATCACCAACTATGGAGGAAAACAGAAGCCTAAGTTATTAGTTATTATAAATACAATTTTATGTTTTATGGTAATAATAATGGCTTCGTCAGCATTAATTTTGAATATCTGTGGTCGTGAAATCCTTATAGAAAAAACTATAGAAAAATCTATAGAACGAGTTGATGAAAAAGCATTATCAGCCTTTATATTCAGCTATATTGAGGATTCTAGAATCGAACAGGAAAACATTGATAATATACTTGTTGAAATCGATGTTATGGAGTTTATTAATAAAAATATTAGGAGTTACAGCAACTATTTACTTGACGGTGAAGAATTACAACCTTTGACAGCTGAGGTGGTAATTGAATTTATTGAGGACAATAAAGAGATAATCCGTAGGGAAACAGGATTAAAATATGTGGAATCCGATAAAGAACAGATAAGAAAAGATATTGAGCAACCACTAGATGATTTTAACGCAAAACTTGAAAGCAACATAACTGTAATAAATTCTATTTTTTCTTTACCATTTATGATTTTAATGATAGTGATATTAGTGTTAGTTTTTGCACAATGGTGCTTTGTATATGTAAAAAATTCGATTCCAATAATGAATCTCTTTAAATTATACGGTATAGCTGTATTTATTCCATCATTTTTATTTGGCATTATGGCATTATTCTTGAAACCAATTCTAGGGCTTGCACTGCCTGATAAATATTCATTCGTTGCTGATGTAACAAATGAGTTGAGGGGAACGGTTTTATTGAATGTAGGAATATTTATAATTATTGGGCTAGCAATGATTGTTATTTCAATAATTATTAAAAAGATTACACAAGCAATTAAATCAAAAAAATCCTTTGAACCACAAACTATTAATAATGCCAGTATAGAAAAAGATAAAATTGTAAATTATGCTGAGGTAAGAAATAATGAAGTTATTCATGAAACTGTGCAAAATACGGCAGAATCAAATATGGGGGGGCAGGTAGAATCTGATGAATTTTCATCAGAAAAAGATATAGAGAAAAAATACAAGTTTTGTACTGAATGTGGCAATAAATTAATGGAAAACGCAGTTTTTTGTGCGAAGTGTGGCAAGAAAATGAATTAGGTATCAATATATTTACATAAAAACTGCATCCTTTTATTAAATAATATTGGATGCAGTTTTATATCCTTATATTTGTAATTATTACAGACGGGGGGAAATATGGCTAGATATAAAAGCGTTAAAAAAAGGCGTAAGGATGCGAGAAGAACACAAATAATCATTGCAGTTGTCTTGGCTTTAGTTTTAACTTTATCCGTTATTATTATTTTGATAAAAAAAAATAATTACTCTGATGATATTAGTAGTAGCAATCACCTTATCGAGCCAGTTAATATGGATAATAATGAATCTACTACAACAAAATTAAGTGAGATTGAAACTGAAATTATCACTACTGTGATTGAAAGCACAGCTACTACAGAGACAGAGACAGTGACAGAAGAGTCAACAGAAGAGATAGATGAAGCTTTAGTTGAACCCACTTAT
>JAAYSW010000157.1 GCA_012523875.1 Clostridiales bacterium | reverse complement strand
TAATTTAACCGTTACACTCAGTAAATACCTATGTTCATTTCTTTGCTCGCACAAAGAAACGAACCAAAGAAATGCGTCGCTCATTCGCCGCGATGGCTCAAACACCGCTCAACCAAAACCCAAAACAAAAACCGTTTTGGGCTTTGGGTCGCTGGCTTGCATAACCAAAACCATGAATTATTGATAACACCTTATTCAAATATTGATAATACCTTATTCAAATATTGATAATACCTTATTCTAAAATTAAGATTCAATAAATTTATAATACAAAATAAAAGAATCTTTACAAGAAATGGAGCTTTTTAAAATGAGTATCTTTAAACTTTTTGATAAAATTTCCTCCCCCCCTACACCCACCAAACCCGTATCCCATATAATCGTTGGTTTAGGTAACCCAGGCACTAAATACGAAAACACACGCCATAACGTCGGCTTCATGGCCATGGATACCCTCGCTGAAAAATATAATACTCCCATTAAAAAAATTAAATTTAAATCTCTAATCGGAAATGCTATGATAAGCCAAAAGCATTGCTTGCTCATGAAACCATCAACCTTTATGAATAATAGTGGGCAGGCAGTTGTCGAAGCCATGAACTTCTACAAAATTCCCATAGAAAATGTTATCGTTATCTATGACGATATTTCTATTCAACCATCAAGGCTCCGAATAAGGCGTAAAGGAAGCGATGGTGGACATAATGGAATTAAGAGCATTATCATGCTTTCTGGTGCAGATACCTTTCCACGTATCAAAATCGGTGTTGGGGGTAAACCCCACCCAGATTATAAACTTGCTGATTGGGTGCTATCAGATTTTAAAAAAGATGATATTCCATCTATTAAAAAAGCTTGCAATGATGCATGTAGATGTATCGAATTAATTGTTAATAGCCAAATCGATAAAGCTATGAATGAATATAATTAACTTTTGTCATATAGGAGGCATCTTTTTGCAGATATTTAAGAAAATTATCAATGAGCTTTCAAGTTTTCAGGAACTAAAAAATTGCCTTGATAGCGGTATCCATCCAATTTCCGTAACTGGTGTTTCACAAATCCATAAAGCACATTTAATCTATGCTTTAGAGGGAGAGGAAACTACACTTATCGTAACAGATGATGAATCCAACGCCAAAAAGCTTTGCGATGATATAAACCAAATGGCTGGGCAGACTATTGCTTTTGCTTTTCCATCAAAGGAATTCACCCTCACCAATGTTGAGGGCGTTTCTCGTGAATATGAAAATATTCGCCTTTCAGTATTATCTAAAATCTGTATAGGAGAATGTAAATTTCTAATCGCAAGCATAGAAGCCGCATTACAATTGACCATACCTAAAAATGTGCTTATCAACAGCACAATAACCCTAAAGCAAGGTGAAGAAGTCGAAATTCATAAATTGACTAAAAAACTTATAGATTGTGGTTATTCGTTTAGTGAAACAGTTGAGGGTGCATCACAATTTTCTGTTAGGGGTGCAATTGTTGATATCTTTCCAGTGCAATCCGATTTCCCATACAGAATTGAATTTTGGGGCGATGAAATAGATAGTATTTCTGCATTTGATGTAGATAGCCAGCGTAGGACTGATTCATTTAAAAGCATGAGAATTACCCCAGCCCTAGAAACAATCGTTGACAGGAATATCCTTGCCGATAAAATTGATTTTTTCGCCAAGGGTATCAAGGGCAGACGTGCTGCGATTGCTAAGGAAAAGCTACATGCTGATTCTAGTCGTTTAAGGGATAATCTTAATCTTAATAATATTGATAAATATATTCACTTAGCCTATGATAAGCCTGCGACTATTTTTGAATATATAAATGGGATTGTAATTTTTAATGAATATTCCAATATAACGGAAAAATCGAAATCAATTATAGCACAAAATAATGAGGATATTAAATTATTGCTTGACGAGGGTGAACTCTGTAAGGGTCTTGATGGGTATTATCTCGATACCACAGATTTTTTAAATCATGCTGAAAAATATCCACAAATATATCTTGACGTTTTCATGTATGGGAGCCATAGGATAAGTTTTCAAAAGCTCATTAATTTTGAAGCCTTGCAAACAGCATCTTGGGGTGGTGAAATCCGTCAGCTTATTGAGGATTTAAACTCTTTTTGCAGTAGGGATTACAGGGTTATTCTCTTTGCAGGTAGCGAAAAAACCCTATCCATCCTAGAAAATGATTTGCGTGAGAGTGGAATTTCCTGCAATATTGCAACTGAAGATTCCGTACTTGAAAGTGGCAATGTTTTGCTTGTTGCTGGAAGTTTATCGAGTGGCTTTGAGTATCCTGAAATAAAAACAGCCCTAATTACTCATACAAAAGCTGCACATAAAAAGAGAAAATTCAAAAAACATAAAAAAGGTGAGGAAATACGATATCTATCCGATATTTCAGCTGGCGATTTAGTTGTACATTCCCTATATGGAATTGGGCGATTTGTTGGAATTCGCAAGCTTGAAATGGAGGGCATTACCAAGGATTACATTACTATTCAATATGCTGGAACAGATAAGATTTATGTTCCTGTTACACAACTTGATATGGTATCCAGATATATCGGTACAACTGACGAAACAGGCATTAGACTTAATAAGCTTTCTTCTGCTGAATGGCAGAAAACACGTAGTAATGTAAAGCGTGCAGTAAAAGATATTGCTAAGGAACTTATTGCACTCTATGCTAAAAGAGAGAATAGTGAGGGCTTTGCCTTTTCTCCTGATAGCGAGTTGCAATTTGACTTTGAGGAACGTTTCCCCTATATTGAAACTGATGACCAACTCCGCTGCATAGAGGAAATAAAATCCGATATGGAGCGTATTCGTCCTATGGATCGTCTGCTTTGTGGAGATGTTGGCTTTGGGAAAACAGAGGTTGCATTTCGTGCGGCGTTTAAATGCGTGCTTGATGGAAAACAATGTGCAATACTTGTACCTACAACTGTTCTAGCATGGCAACATTACCAAACTGCATTAAAGAGGTTTGAACATTTTGCAGTAAATATTGAGTTACTATCACGCTTTAGAACTCCTAAACAACAAAATGAAACCCTTAAAAAGCTGAAAAACGGTAAGGTAGATATAGTAATTGGTACTCATAGACTTATACAAAAAGATGTTGAATTTAAATCGTTGGGGCTTGCAGTAATTGACGAGGAGCAACGTTTTGGTGTTGCCCATAAGGAAAAGTTCAAGGAGTATTTTGCAGGTGTTGATGTGCTTACACTATCGGCAACACCAATTCCGAGAACACTTAATATGGCAATGAGTGGTATTAGGGATATGTCTGTAATCGAAGAACCACCACAGGATAGATATCCTGTTCAAAGCTATGTGATTGAACATAATATGGGGATTATTATTCAAGCTATTTCAAAGGAGCTAAAGCGTGGTGGGCAGGTATATTATATCCATAACCGTGTTGATACTATTGCAAGATACACAACCCAGCTACAAGAACTCCTTCCCAATGCAAGAATCGCCTATGCTCATGGTCAAATGCCCGAGGGGACTATGTCTGAAATATGGCGACAGCTTGTCGACCATGAAATTGATATTCTAGTATGCACAACTATTATTGAAACAGGGGTGGATGTTCCTAATGTTAATACCCTTGTTATAGAAGATGCCGATAGATTTGGTCTTTCCCAACTATATCAGCTAAGGGGGCGTGTGGGACGTTCTAATAGACGGGCATATGCATATTTTACATTCAAAAAAGGAAAGGTTCTCACTGAGATTGCATCAAAACGGCTAAATGCCATAAGGGAGTTTACGCAGTTTGGCAGTGGTTTTAGAATTGCTATGCGTGATCTTGAAATTCGTGGTGCAGGCAATATTTTAAGCGGCAAACAACATGGACATATGGAGGCTGTCGGCTATGATATGTATCTAAGACTCCTTTCAGAAGCTATTGCAGAGGAAAAAGGTGAACCAATCCAAAAGGCTGAGGATTGCATTGTTGATATCCAGATTGAGGCTCATATTCCTGAAAAATATATTGAAAGCCTGTCACAAAGACTTGATGTTTACAGAAGAATTGCATCAATTGCAACTGATG
>JAAYSW010000156.1 GCA_012523875.1 Clostridiales bacterium | reverse complement strand
CTTAGATTCCAAGAGGATTCTTTGCGAATTCTACGTGCTATGAGATTTTCTTCTCAACTTGGTTTTCAAATAGAAGATAAAACAAGCAATTATATTCATAAGCTAAAATATAATCTTCTTGATATATCACCTGAGCGTATTCATATGGAATTAGATAAGCTTATTATGGGTGATAATGTGTTCTCTATTCTTACTGAATATAGTGATGTTATCGCTGTAATCCTACCTGAAATTAAAGATTCTATAGGCTTTGAACAACATAGTAAATATCATAGATATAATGTATGGGTACATTCAGCTCTTGCCGTTTCTCGTGCTAGCCAAAATAGGGAAGTTCGTTTGGCAATGCTTTTACATGACTCTGGAAAACCCGCCTGTTTTACTCTCGATGATAAAGGGTTTGGACATTTTATAAATCATGCAAAACTAAGTGCAGAATTCGCTAGAAAGGCATTAAAACGCTTAAGATATGATAATAAAACAATTGAAGAGGTTGTTTTACTAATAAAATATCATAGCCATGTGCTTGAGAGTCAAAAAAGTATAAAACGTGTTATGGCAAATCTTGATGAAAAGACTTTTTTCAAACTTATTGATGTGCAAAGGGCTGATGCAAGTGCAAAGAAAGATTTTTGCCTTGATAAACTTGAAGTATTAAATAATGTTGAACAAATAGCAAGAGAAATTTTAGCGGCAAATGAATGCATCTCCCTTTCATCATTAAGTATCAATGGATATGATTTACTAGGCATGGGGTTTAAAGGCAAAGAGATTGGTGAAATATTAAATCATTTGCTAAATGATGTAATAAATAATAGAATATTAAATACAAAAAAAGCATTATTGGAAGAAGTAGTTTTAAAGTACATGAATTTGTAATTATTCAATAAAAATTTACAAAAAGTTTACACTTAAATATTTACTTTAATAAGGTAATATGTGAAAATTAGATGATAAAGTGTGTATATTACTTTAAATAGTATGTATGGAGTTGTAATATGGATAGTTTAGATAATATTAATAATGGTTCGTTTCAGACCCTTTTTGAATTGAACCCTTCTATCGCCGCTATAATTGATGCTGAAAAAAATACCTTCAATAAAATTAATTCCGCTTTTATTGAAATATTAGGATATAACAAAGAAAATTTAATTGGTAAAACTATAGATGAAATTAATTTATTTCCTAATGTTGCTGTGAAAGAAAATTTGATTAAAGCTATAAATAATAAACATAGTATACACAATCTTGAATTAGAAGTTAATACTCATAATGGTACTATCCATTGTAAATTAATTGGTGATGTTTTAAATAAGGAAACAAAAAAAGAATATATTATTATGATGAATAATTTAACTAGCCAGAAAAATGTCGAGGATAATCTTAAAAGTGCGGAATTTAAGATTATGACAATATTAGATACTCTCCCGATACAATCTTGGATTAAAGATCTAAATGGAGTTTATCTTGATGTAAATAAGGAATTCCTTGATACATGGGGGAAAAGCTTAGATCAAGTTTTAGGTTGCACTGATGCGGATATCTTTCCCATGGAGGTTGCTAAACAATATTCCGAAAGAGATAAAATCGTAATAGAATCCGGTGAAAGGACACATTTTGAAGAGGTTATTTATAACGAGAAGGGAAGATTTTTTTACGAAACATATAAATCCCCCATTCGTAATGCCAGTGGTGAAATATGTGGAACATTTGGAATATCTAAAGATATTACTAATAAAAAAAGAATAGCTGCTGAATTAGTAAAATCAAAGGAACTTGCTGAAGCTCATAGTGAAGCTAAAAGTATGTTTCTAGCAAATATGTCTCATGAAATAAGAACCCCTCTTAATGGTCTTATGGGTTTTCTACAGCTTCTAGATAATACCCAATTAACTCAACAACAATTAGAATTTTTAAATAATATTAAAATTTCATCAAAGATGCTAAAAATTGTAACTGATGATATTTTAGATGTATCAAAAATCTATTTTCAAGGTATTAAACTTGAGAATTTTCAATTTGATTTGCATAAGACAATTGAAAATGCTATCATACCTTTCACTGCGGATATATACAATAAGAAAGTTGATCTAAACCTTTTTATACATCCTAATGTTCCGCAGTTTGCATTAGGAGACCCAGTAAAGCTTAGACAGGCAATTTCAAATATTTTTTACAATGCTATTAAATTTACTGAAAAAGGTAGCATTCTTGTTGTGGCTATACTTGATAATGAAAATGAGGGAAAATATAAAATATCATTTAAAATTAAAGATACAGGTGTTGGAATTCCTCAAAAAGCAATTAAGGAGTTATTTAGTCCATTTAAAAGAGCTAATAACACTATTTATAATAAAGCTGAAGGCTCGGGGCTTGGCCTTTATATTTCTAAATCTATTATAAATAAAATGAATGGCTCAATTAGGGTTAAAAGTAAAGTTGGAATTGGTACTACTTTTATTTTTGATGTGTGGTTAGAAAAAACTGAGGCTCGATTAAAAAATAGTAAACAAAATTATTCAAAACTTAAAAATAAAAAGGTTTTAATTGTTGGAAATAATACTACTTCTAATAGCATAATAAAAAATTATCTAAATGAGAAAAAAGTAGTATCTGTAGAGAATAGGAATGGTATTGATACAATCGCAGAGATAATGAAAAGTAATGGTTGTAATTATAATGCTATTATCATATCCCATGATTTATATGATATTGATCCTTATGAGCTTATTTCTGTTGTAAAAACAATTTATTCAACTAAATATATACCTATATTCCTTATACTTCCTCGAAAAATGACTAATAAACTGCCTTTTAATGATTTAAGTGAAAGCATTGGTATCATTTATAAACCTTTTAGAAAAGATGATTTATACAATTCATTGATAAAAGCTTTTAAAAACTCAAGCACTCATGGTACTAATGAAACACTTATCCATGAATCATCAATGCCTTTCCCCGATAATAAAGTAAAATTATTAATTGCAGAGGATGACCAAGTAATTATAGACAGTATTACCTCCCATATTTCAGATGCATATTATGATTATGATATTGTGTATAACGGGCAAGAGGCTGTAATAGCGTTTGCAAATTCAGATTATGATGTTATAATTATGAATTGCAACATGCCCGTAATGGATGGATATGAGGCAACAAAGCAGATAAGACAGATTGAAAGTAATGTTAAATATACCCCCATAATTGGATTATCCACTACAAGCAATCAGTATCATGCAAATAAATGCTTTAAAGCTGGTATGGATGAGTTTGTTATCAAACCTTTAGATTTAAATAGCTTAGAGGATATTGTAAAAAAGTATTCAACAGTGTCTTTGGTTTACTCATCAAAAACTAAAATTATGCATTCTGAAAAAAGTTTTTTTGATAATATGGATTTTTATCCTGAAATTAAGCAAAAGGTTATGATAATCGATGATACACCCATGAATCTAGAGCTACTTAAAATTGCCTTAACATCTGAATATGACATCACTATTGTAATAAATGGAAAAGATGCTTTAGATATTGCATATAAAAATCCACCCGATATTATTCTTTTAGATGTAGCAATGCCTGGCATGGACGGTTATGAAATTCTTTCTAAGCTTAGAGAAAATGAACAAACTAAGGATGTTCCTGTTGTCTTTCTTACTGCATTGCAAGATATGGAAAGTGAGGAATATGGATTAAAGCTCGGTGCTATCGATTTTATAAGGAAACCTTTCAGCATTCCTATTGTAAAAGCAAAGCTCAAGAATCATCTTGATTTGAAAAAATACAAAGACTTTCTTAAAGAAATTTCCCTCATTGATCCTCTCACTAAAACCCCCAATCGACGTAGGTTTGATGAGGCTTTATCTGAAGAAATTAAGAAAGCTAATCGCTCTAATTCATTCCTTTCCCTTCTTATGTTGGATATCGATAATTTTAAGAAATATAATGATACATATGGACATATTGAAGGTGATGAATGTTTAATTAAAATCGCTAAAGAGCTTAAAAAAACCCTTAAACGCCCAAGTGATCTAGTCGCAAGATGGGGTGGAGAAGAGTTTACTTGCTTGCTACCTGAAACTGATAGGAAGGGAGCAGTTAAAGTTGCTGAAAAACTTAGAAAAGCTATCAGAGGTTTGGCGATTCCTCATGAAACTTCTGAAGTAGCCAGGGTTGTTACTGTTTCTATTGGAATCGTAACCTTATTTCCTAATGATAAACTTTCAAAGGAAGACTTGCTTAAACAAGCTGATGATGCCCTATATAGGGCAAAGGATTTAGGTAGGGACTGTGTATCATTATAAAAAATTTAGGAGAAAATATGACTGAAAAAGAAAAAATGCTTGCATCAAATCTATATAATCCTAGTGATGAGGAGTTGGTTAAACTCAGACTCAATGCAAGAATCTTAACCGAAAAGTTTAATAAATCATCTGTGGTAAGTCTAAGAGAACGTAGTGATATACTAAAACAGCTTTTTGGCTCCACTGGTGATAAAATCTATATCGAACCGACATTTAATTGTGATTATGGCTGTAATATTCATGTTGGAGAAAATTTTTACGCAAACTACAATTGTGTCATTCTTGATGTATGTAAGGTAATCATCGGCAAAAATTGCATGATAGCACCTCAGGTTGGAATATATACTGCTACCCATCCTATTAAAGCAAGTGAACGTTATCTCGGTTTAGAATTAGGAATGCCTGTTACAATTGGTGATAATTGCTGGATAGGTGGTAATGCAATTATAAATCCAGGTGTAACATTGGGTGATAATGTTGTTGTAGCATCAGGTTCAGTTGTTACAAAAAACTTTGGTAATAATCTTGTAATTGGTGGAAACCCTGCAAGGATACTTAAAACTATTGAGGAATAATTATTATCCTAAAGCTTATTCTGTTGTGGTATCTTATATAATATGCAGAAATATCCGTTACTCTTAATTGAGTAACGGATATTTAATTTGATAATTATTTTTTTATAATTGATTTCTTTTTCGTAATTACATCAAAGACATTTATTTTATTATCATCATTTAAATCTTCAGAAGCAACTGCTTTTTTCATTCCTAGAACTGATTTTTTTATATCCTTTAACTTAATTTCTTTCACAGGCGTTGAACCATCAGGCTCTATGCCACCGACAAGAATACCATCCGAATATACACAGATATAAGGCGTCTCTGCTGGAACCCCTGTAAATGCATCGGTTACTATTTCTAAATCTTGATGGCTCCAGTCATCACTAGGATCCCATTTATTATCTACATTATAACTTCCTACTGCAAACTGATATTTCTTGTTTGAATTTGCTATAGCAAAACCTGGCCATGATATTTCAATATAATATATAGAGTCCTTATATTGAATCGGTTTAGAAATTTCAGCTGCATACTCAGTTTCTGCTGAAACTTGATCATAATACTGCCTTAATTCAAGGTCATTGGGATTAAGTGAACTCATTCCTGCTGTATCAAAAAAATATCTAACTGAAATATTCTTATCAGCAACAGGAGCAGTACCATAAACATAGAAGGTTACAGCAGTTACCTTGCCATCATCAATACCGAACGCCTCAACCCAATACTTTGTTTCTATTTCTTCTTCACTTATAGCAGGTGGGAAATCAGGCGTAACTTGCATTGAGTCATTACCAAATAGAGTATAAAGTCCAGCACAAGCACCTACAAAAGCTGCATTATAATCAATTGTTACCTCATTGAAAATCCAGTCAGCAGTTGTATCATTATGCTCATCATTAGCACCTGGGCCACCAACCAACGCACCATATAAGACATATCTTTGCTCACGTGGATCTTCAGCCATTGTCAATCCTGATGAAGCCCTATGATGAGGATATTTCACAGAATTCTCATTATATCCAACAATGTAAGATCTGCCAAGAGGGTTATCGCCCATTAAATATTCCATCTGTCCCTTAGCCCATTCACCGTATTTAGATATCTTACCATTATGCTTATCATAAACAAGCGCCATAAGTTGTGCAGCAGTATTATATCTTGCAGAACCCCATTCATTAAGAAAAGCATATCCACCTGGAGTATTGTACTGTGTCATCCATACATCAACAGTTTTTCCAACCTGTCCCCAAAAGTTAATATCCTCGTATTCCTTTCCAGTATATGCTTTATATTCATTAACAAAGTTATCCCTATCATTAGCCTCTGCAAGAATGCACATTACTCCTCCCCAAACATCATTCCAACAATGTACCCAACTTGGTGGGGCATAGTAATCAAGATATTCAAAAATTAAATCAAGATATTTTTTTTCTTTAGTTATAGTGTAGAGCCATACTGCTCCCCAACAATAATCATCTTCCCATTTTTGTGATGTATAGAATCCTCCGCCACCATCACTTCCACAATCCTTATTTCCAGTTTCTATTGCAAAATCAAATAATGCAATAGCATAATCAAGACATTGCTCCGCATAGTCTGGATCTGTATCTTTAAAGTTCAGGTAATTAATTGCAAGTGATGCGGCTGAATTTGATACACAATCAGTAGCAGAGTCCTCAGAAGTAGCAAATCGTGCAGGTCTGAACATATCGTTTTGGAGTTCAGGTGCACTCCAATCACTGTGGTCTATATTCCCATCCCCAACCTGATAACAGAATGCAACAACCTTACCACTTGCATCTCTGTATGTACATTTCATAAAATAATCATTAAAATACCGTAAAATTGTTTCTATATGTGCATCCTGCCCAGTCTTTTCATATGCTTCTCTAAATTCATAATATCCCCAACCCAATGTCGAACCTGAATAAGCTTCCGGCAAGCCAAATTTCACATGGTCACCCGCATCATGAAATCCTCCGGCAACATCAACCGTTCCATCACCATCTGGATCGAGTATGTTCTTGTTTGCGGAAATAAAAGCTTCTGACATATTAGTATACTCACTATTCAATGGAAGTGTTGCATCTTGGGTATGGCAATCGCCCCTCCAAGCATACTCGTTATTTTCATCAACACCCGTACCACACATATTAGCGTCATAAAAATAAATTGAATACTGAAGTGCTTTTGCAAAATTCACTTCTACATCAACAGCCTCAACCTTTGCTCCACCCATTCCTATTGGAAAAGTCAGTGCTGTACATAAGATAGCAGAACAGGTTGCTAATGCTTTAACCTTTCGTGTAAATAACCTCTTCATAGTTAATTCCTCTCCTTATAATTTTTTAGTTGTTCTCCAACTATAAACCCATATTTCCATACACCATAATTATACATCAAATATTTACACATTTCAAGTACTTTTTTATATAAAATAATGTATTTATAAACAATGCCATAGCAACCAATGCGATCTAATTATTATCTTTAGACTAATCCTTGTCAAAACAGTATTCCTTAACCCAATCATAATCTCGTTTGTTCTTAACACACCATTCCAAAAATCCTTTGGCTGATAAATCTTTATCAAACCTCCACCAATCACTATATAGGTTTAAATAATATTCATATTCCTCATTTACATCATTTGGCACACCATAGGCATCTAGGATTCCTTTGAGATTACTAAGTAACTCATCACTCCTATCCTTTTCAATCAAACAACAATAAGGCATATGGTGTGCCCCATTCCACAACTCATAAAGCAAAGATTCTACCATTAGATAAATTGTTTTTTCATCATCCTTCTTCAGCTCAAAGGCCCTTTTTAACATCTTTTTATCACCAGTAAGCTGATAATACCATCGCATTTGTGGCATTTTATTCTGCTCACAATCCATAGCAAGTATTGCAATAATACGATGAGATAAAGGGAATTGCAATTCAAATATTTCCTTAGTTTCTAAGTAGAGCCTACATAATTCATAGCAAATATTTCTTTTTACTTCGTCATCAAGTGCGTCAAAATACTCCATCAGTTCTTCTAATTTCTTGTTGGCTTCCTTTTTCAACCCTTTTTCTCTAAGTTCATAATAGCTATTATATTCTTCTTTAAAAAAATCATCATCAAACAAATACATATTTTTTCTCCCCACAAATAATTACGAAAAAAATTATAGCACAAGCGATACATATATCAATTTGTATCGCTTTTTATGCTCGATATTAAATGTTTTTAACCATTTCTAAAACTATTTCAGCAACCCTTTTTGCAGCTATCTTCTCAAATTCATCAAATGACATAGCTCCATCATCATCAGCATTATCAGATATGCATCTTACACTTACAAACGGAACTTTATTCATATAGGCACAATGTCCGATAGCGGAGCTTTCCATATCTACTGCATAAGGATTCAACCTTCCAATAATTTGTTTTTTTAATTCGTTGCTAGATATAAACGCATCACCTGAAACAATTCTACCAACAAAACAATCTATATCTGAACCCTCACATATCTTTTCGGCAAGCTTAATTAGCCCCTCATCAGCCTTAAACACACTACAAAAGGGAGGGTAATTCTCTAAAAATCTTAATTCTAAATCATGTGGCAAGACCTCATCAGATATAACAATATCGCATACATCAATATTCGGATTCATCCCACCAGCAATTCCAGTGTTTATAATCGCATCAGTATTAAATCTATCAATCATAACCTGTGTACATATTGCAGCATTAACTTTTGCAATACCACAGCAAACATTTATGACTCTTTTTTCATTTATCTCATTAATATAGAAATCAAAACCAGAGTAATTTTCAACCTTTGCCCCATTCAAGACCCTTCTTATATCAGCAATCTCCGATGGCATTGCTCCAATAATCCCAATTGTTTTCATTCACCATAATCCTCCAATTAATAAAACAGTGAAGTAGCCGTTTCCAGCACTTCACTATTCATTGCAATAATACTAGATTGCTTCTATAAAACGTTTAGCAATCTCCTTAGCCTTAGCAATTTCTTCATCATTCGGCTTAAATACAACCCTTAAACTGTCATCAAAGATTTTTAATCCCAAGGTTTTAACTCTCTCCTCAAGAGCCTTGCAAGCCTCACCACTCCAACCATATGAGCCAAATATAAAGCAAAGCTTACCCCTATTTGTAATTGCATCAATTGATGAAATTAGATCCCATACAGGTTTGAGTGCATCACGATTTATTGTTGGTGAACCAAACATGATTGCGGAACTTGCCCCAATTGCATCAAGCAATACTTGGGAATCCGTCTT
>JAAYSW010000155.1 GCA_012523875.1 Clostridiales bacterium | reverse complement strand
GTTGACATTACTTTTGCTGTAGATATTCCTAAAACTCGTGATGTATCACGTATTCCGCTTGCATTCGCTGCCATTTTTACAATAGCACTTTCAATATTTGGATGTGCTCCGTTATAGCTGTAGTCTATTAAAAAAGTGGGGCATTTTACTTCTATCTTTGCCATTCGTTTTCACCTATCGTTTATTTCCATTATATCATAAACAACAGGTTTTGTACGCTACCAACTTTCTTATTTAATAATGTTATTCGTTGATTGAAATATAAATATTCTATAATTCTTATTTTATTATTAATAGCTTTTACTATGCCATAGATTTTATAAATATAAAGATTAACTTCAACAATGTTGCCGTAGTTATTATTGATATTAATCTTAACAATTAATTACATTCATGTGGAAAATGCAGTGAATAAAATAATCATAATATAACTATACTTTTTCATAATTTTAAAAATACGAGTTAAAATATATTTTAATTATTGACGAACTGCATTTAAAATGTTAAAATAAATATTAAGTTATTTAGTATAAGAGAAAATGAATATGAGGGAATATAAATGCAAAATAAAAAAAGCAAATTGATTGTAATTGACGGTCTTGATGGCAGTGGGAAGTCAACTCAATTTGCGTTGGTACAGGATAATTTAACAAAGAACAATATAAAATATAGGGCGATTAGTTTTCCGGATTATGATAAACCATCTTCGACATTGGTGAAAATGTATCTTAATGGTGAGTTTTCAAACAATGCAGATGAAATAAATGCTTATGCTGCATCTAGTTTTTATGCGGTTGATAGGTATGCGAGTTTTAAACTTTATTGGGAGGATTATTATAATTCTGATGGATTGATACTTGCAAGTAGATATGTTAGTTCTAATGCAATACATCAGATGGTTAAACTGCCTAAAAAAAGCTGGGATGATTATTTGCATTGGCTTGAAGATTATGAATATAATAAATTAGGATTACCAAAACCTGATAGAACTATTTTTTTAGATATGCCTGTTGAAGTTTCGCAGAAATTGTTAGATAATAGATATAATGGTGATATAAGCAAGAAAGATATACATGAATCAAATATTGAATATTTGAGGAGATGTAGGGAAACAGCATTATATGCAGCAGATAAATTAGGCTGGATAGTTTTAGAGTGCAATTCTGATAACTTACCAATAGCTATAGAAATTATAAATGAAAAACTAATGAAAATGATAAATGGAGTAATTAAATAATGTTAAAATTCAGGAAGATAAATATTGAGGATAAGAAATGGATTAATAAGCTTTTAGCAAAATCAGATTTCATGGCTTGCGAATATAGCTTTGCAAATAATATCGCATGGGAAAGACTTAATGATTCACAAATATGTAGGTATAAGGATTTCTACATTGTTGGATTCGTTCGAAATGGTATAGGAAGCTTTACATTTCCAGCGGGGGATGGAGATTATTATGATGTTATTAATCAGCTTAGGGGGTATTCAAGGAATTTGGGTGCAACCACAGAAATAAATTTTGTTCCCAATAATAAACTAAAATTTTTAAACGAAATATTTTCAAATGAATTTTCGGTTGTAAAATCAGCAGATTCAAGTGATTATATTTATAATGCAAGTGATTTAATTGAACTCAAGGGAAAAAAATATAACAAAAAGCGAAATCATTTGAATAAATTTCAAAGATACTCATGGGAGTTTTCACCGATAACTTCAAAGGATTTTGATGAATGTATTGAATTTAGTGCAAGGACATATAACTCACAGAAGGGTTATAATAGTCATTCTAGTGTTGTAGAACAATATGCAATTCACACTTTTTTTAAATATTTTAAAGAACTAGATTTAAAGGGAGGCATACTTAGGGTTGATGGAGAATTGGTTGCTTTTACTCTAGGTGAACGGTTGAATAGTAACACTTTTTGTGTTCACATTGAGAAAGCAAATACAGAATATTTAGGTGTATACGCAGCAATTAATAATGAATTTGCTAAGTATGCGGCTAAGGATTTTAAATATATTAATCGTGAAGAAGATTTAGGTATAGAGGGACTTAGGAAAGCAAAACGCTCTTACTACCCAGTGTTTATGCTTGAGAAAAATACGCTAAAATTCGATAGATAGGGATGTATTAAAATGACAAATAAGGAGAGTAATTAATTATGGTTTATGTTTTTTTGGCAAATGGTTTCGAAGAGATGGAGGCGGTAGTCCCGATTGATTGTTTGCGAAGATGTGAACTTGATGTTGTAACGGTTGGAGTGGGAGATAACATTATTAGGGGTTCCCATGGAATCACAGTTGTTACGGATATTACAGATAGTGAATTAGAATTATCAGATAATATTGATATGATAATTTTACCTGGAGGAATGCCAGGAACATTAAACCTTGAAAAATCTGATAAAGTACAGGAAGCAATAGATTATTGTGTAAAGAATAACAAATATATTGCTGCAATTTGTGCTGCACCATCAATTTTAGGACATAAAGGCTTGCTTAATGGAGAGGAAGCAGTTTGCTATTATGGATTTGAGGGTCAGCTTACAGGAGCAAAGGTAATAGGTGATTCTGTTTGCGTATCTAATAAATTCATTACTGCAAGGGGAGCAGGGGTTGCATTGGAATTTTCACTAAAGCTTGCAGAGATTCTAACATCAAGGGAAGAAAGAGAAACCTTAGAATCATCTTTGGCATGTTACAAGTTAAAAAATGAGTAATAAG
>JAAYSW010000021.1 GCA_012523875.1 Clostridiales bacterium | reverse complement strand
TAATAAAATAAAACAATGCTAAGCTTCATTTTAGCATTGTTTTATTTACAGAAATTCGTTAAAAATATTCTTTAAGCCCCATGCTTCACAGATTATGAAACATGGGGCTTAAGCTAGTGAGAATACATAGCTACACATTCAAATATTATAAAACTAGATTAATTAAACTGATGCGTTTAATTTTTTTGCAAGTTGTGATTTTTTTCTTGCAGCACAATTTTTGTGCATCAACCCATGAGCAGCAGCTTGGTCAACCTTTTTAATAGCAAGCTTTATAGCTTCTTCCTTTGTGGAATTATTTTCAGCGACTGCAATTTCAGTTTGTTTTAAAACAGTTTTAAGATTAGATTTTCTTGATTTATTAGCTAAAGACTTAGTGCTACTAACCCTAATTCTTTTCTTAGAAGATTTAATATTCGCCATTTTTGGACACCTCCCTATTTTAAAATACGGGTTTAATTTCACATAAATATTATGGACACCGTTTCCAATAATAATCATGTTTAAAAGCATAATATAAAAATAAAATCACTTAAATAAAGTGTGACACTTTTATTTTTATCATAGGCGTAATGAGCACCTATGTTTTGAGCATAAGAAACCTATGCTACAAGCCTATCTAATATTTTAGCATTTATATTACAAAATTGCAATAGTAATTTTTAAATAATATCACGAATTTTTTAACTCTTTTTTGTGCATACTGATTGAAAAAGGGGGTTTTATTATGAATGTAAGGACAGACCTTGCCTTGGAAGGCATTTCGTCAGCAAAAATCCATGAGGGCATTACACAGACAGGAAGAGGTAAAGCATTTAAGATTACAGAAATAAGCATAGAGGAAGACAGGCATGGTGAATCAATTGGGAAGAAAAAAGGAAGATATATAACGCTAGAAGGAGAGGCATTAAGTCGGTTTTCAGATAATTATAAGGAGATGACTTTAGAATTCGCAGAAGAATTAAAGGGCTTTCTCCCAGAAGGACAAATTCTTGTTGTAGGACTTGGAAATAAAGATATTACACCAGATGCACTAGGCCCACAGGTATCAGAACAAATACTTGCTACAAGGCATTTACGAGAGGAACTTTCTGATGAGGACGAATTTTTAACAGGCTTGCGACAGGTGAGTGTAATGGCTACAGGGGTTTTGGGGCAGACGGGAATTGAAACTGCCGAAATCGTTAATGCATTAAGCCATAAGATTACACCAAAAGCAATTGTTGTAATAGACGCTCTTGCTTGTTCGGATATAAAACGACTTGGCACTACAATACAGCTTTCCGATTCAGGAATATCACCGGGGAGTGGTGTCCAGAATAAACGCAAGGAGCTTTCATATCAAACTCTTGGGATTCCAGTAATAGCAGTAGGTGTGCCTACAGTTGTGGATATGCATACAATTGTAGAGGGTCTTACGGGATATGGAGTTAATAAGAAGATGCCGAATATGATGGTTACACCAAGGGATATCGACAAATTAATTGACCGTGCTGCGAGATTGATTGCTTGTGGAATTAACCTTGCCTTACACCCACAGATGACTTTTGAGGATGTGGAAAGCCTTGCATAAGAGGGGTTAAAACATACTAAGATATATTTGTTAAAAGCCTACTTTTATCAGGAGTCCAGAGGAGTTTTCCTTTGGGCTCTATATTATATAAAAACATATCAACAAGTTCTATAATAATGGGTTTCCAAAAGGTAGATTCCCCTTTAGCGTGGTTTGGAGTAGAGCCACATTACAATAAATTCACAGAGTTTTAATTGACTATTTACATATATATCAGTATAATTATATTGCTAGGTTAGGTAATGCTTAATTATAAATTAAGGGGTATTATTATGAAGGAAAAGATATATGATAATCGGGAGCTGTCATGGCTTAAATTTAATGAGAGAGTTCTAGAAGAGGCAGAAGATAAGACTGTACCATTGCTTGAAAGACTTATTTTTGCTACGATTTTTCAGACTAATCTTGATGAATTTTTCATGGTTAGGGTAGGCTCTATTTTTGACCAAATGATTGTTGATAAGGAATATAGAGAAAATAAAACCAAAATGACAAGTCAGCAACAGCTTGATGCGATATTTAAAAGGGTTCGTGAGATTGAGCCACAAAAAGATAGGGCATATAACAAAATAATGGGAGAGCTTAGTGATTATGGCATAGAGTGGGTAAGATTTGATGATGCAACAGATGAGGAAAAGAATTTTTTAGAGCTGTATTTTAAGAAAGAAATACGCCCATTAATTATGCCGCTTGTTCTAGATAAGCGTAATCCTTTTCCCTTTTTAGCAAATAAAGAGGTTTATGCCATTGTTCACCTTGAGGGTAAATCAAGTACAAAACTTGGTGTAATACCTGTTGAAAACACATTCGAGAGAATGATTCCCCTTGGCAATAATGGTTTAAGGTTTATGCTGATTGAGGATTTAATTCTTCATTTTGCAGAAACTGTTTTCAAGAACTATAATACAATTGATAAGGTATTAATCCGTATAACAAGAAATGCAGATATTACCGTTGAGGAGGCACTCTTCGACCAAGAAGTTGATTTTAGGGATGTTATGGAAGAGCTTATTAAGAAAAGAAAAAAGCTTGCCCCAGTAAGAATGCAGCTATCAAATAAATTTAGCCAATCTGCTTTGGAGTATTTGTGTAAAAAGCTTAATCTGGATGAGGAGCAGATTTATTATGCTAATGCACCACTTGATATAACCTTTTCTTATAAGCTAGCTGATTTATCTGAAAATGAAAATCTAAGGTTTAGAAAACTTATACCACAAAAGCCCATTAGTATTGCATTATCAAGACCGATGATAACACAGATTAAGGCAAGAGATATATTACTTAGTTTCCCCTATGAGAGCATTAAGCCATTTATAAGGTTACTTAATGAGGCGGCAGTGGATAAGAATGTTGTATCAATTAAAATCACACTTTACCGCCTTGCAAGGAATAGTCAAATTATTGAGGCATTAATTAACGCTGCGGAGAATGGAAAGCAGGTGCTTGTACTTGTTGAACTCCGTGCAAGGTTTGATGAGGAGAATAATATAGGCTGGTCAAAGCGTTTACAGCGTGCTGGATGCACCGTAATATATGGACCACAGGATTTAAAGGTTCATTCAAAACTTCTTCTTATAACAAATAAAATAGGAGATAAAGTGGAATATATAACGCAAATAGGTACGGGTAATTATAATGAAAAAACATCAGCACTTTATACGGATTTATCACTTATGACAGCAAATACTCAAATAGGAATAGAGGCTAGTAGGGTATTTGATGCATTATCAACTGGTACACTTGTTGAACAATCGGAAAACTTACTTGTAGCACCACTTTGCCTACAAAACCGAATTCTTGAAATGATTGATGATGAAATAAAATACGCACAAGAAGGTGAACCAGCTTATATTGGTCTTAAACTTAATTCATTAACCGATAAAACCATAATAAATAGGCTAATCAAGGCATCACAGGCAGGTGTTAAGATAGAGCTTTTGGTTAGAGGAATATGCTGTTTGGTTTCAGGAATTAAAGGATATACGGAAAATATCACAGTTATGAGTATCGTTGGGCGTTATCTTGAGCATAGTCGCATTTATATTTTTGGTTCAGAGGAAAGGCAAAGGCTTTATATTAGCTCTGCTGATTTTATGACAAGAAATACAAAAAGACGCATTGAGGTCGCTACACCTATTCATGATGAGAAAATAAGAAATAGAATATGGGATATGTTTAAAACGATGTTAAAAGACAATGTTAAGGTTAGAATTCAAATGCCTGATGGAAAATATATTCGTCAAGCTAAACCAAAGGAGGCTAGCAAGCTTCTTAATTCTCAGGAATATTTTTTTGAGGAGGCAATTAAAAAGGCTGAAACGAAAGAGGTACAGGCTAAAAGAAGAAAGGCTACAAAAGTTAAAGGTAAGGCGGATACTGAAACTTTATAGGTAAGCAAAAAGCACACTGATACGTTAATTCAGTGTGCTTTCCTTAAAATTTATCATCGTTTTTGTCTTGCAAAGTTCGTATAAATCCTCTTTAATAACTGGCTTACCGAATATATAACCCTGTATATAGTCACAGTTATGAAGCTTTAGATACTCAAGCTGTTCCCTATTTTCAACACCTTCAGCAACAACAGCAATATTCATTTGATGAACAAGTGAAATTATCGGCCCGACAATTAATTTGCGTTCATTTCCACTATTGATATAATCAATAAAGCTTTTATCAATCTTCAG
>JAAYSW010000154.1 GCA_012523875.1 Clostridiales bacterium | reverse complement strand
GGTTTTTTACACTGGATACACCTATTAGCTTCTTCTAAAATATTTAACATACACTACCCCTCAAAAATATCAAAAAAATAAATAAAATAACTTATTAATTTTACTAGGATCTATAATAACATAATTGCCTTAACACATATAACCTTAACAATAAATTCCTCTTTTTAGTAGTATTTAGGTAGTATTTGAGCAATATTATTCTTATTCATATATAATCAATACATAATCAATGACAAATGTAAATTATCATTAATAAGGTTTGGAGGTAGAGTAATCTTGAAACATGAAAATTCAATTCTAAAAAATCAACTAGATCCTACAAGACTTATTACTATTGGCGAAATTATGTTGAGACTAACTCCTCCTAATTATTACAAGGTTAGAATGACAAATAGTTTCGACGTAAGTTACGGTGGAAGTGAAGCAAATATTGCATTATCACTCGCAAATCTTGGTATTGACAGTACTTTTTTCAGTGTTGTACCGAATAACAGCTTAGGGAAAAGTGCAATTCGTTGGTTAAGGAGTAATGATGTTCATTGTACACCTATCATTCTTAGCACTCCTGAAGAAACGCCAACTCATCGTCTAGGCTCATATTTTTATGAGTCGGGATATGGAATTCGTTCTGGAAAAGTAACATATGATAGAAAGCATAGCGCAATCACAGAGTATGACTATAGCAAGGTCAATCTTAAAGCATTACTGAAACCATTTACTTGGTTACATTTAAGTGGAATAACTCCTGCATTAGATAAAAGTTGTGCTGATTTTATTTTTAATTGCCTCAAAACAGCAAATGAATTAGGTTTGACTGTTAGTTTCGATGGAAACTTCAGAGCAGCACTTTGGACTTGGGAAGAAGCCAGGGACTTCTGTACAAAATGTTTACCTTATATTAATGTTTTATTCGGTATTGAACCTTATCATTTATATAAGGATCCTGATGATTATTCAAAAGGAGATTGGAAAGATGATATTCCTTTCCAACCAAATCTAGAAGAACAAGATTTAATTTTCAAGAAATTCATTGAAGCATATCCTAATATTGAAGTTATTGCCAGACACGTGCGCTATGTTCACAGTGGCAGCGAAAACAGCTTGATGGCGTACATGTGGTATAACGGACAAACTTACGAGAGTAATCTTTTAAGATTTAATATTCTTGATCGTGTTGGTGGTGGAGATGCATTTGCAAGTGGGATGATGTATGGATTAATAAAAAAATTTTCACCACCTGATATAGTGAATTTCGGTGTAGCATTAAGTGCGATTAAACATACACTCCACGGAGATGGAAACATCACTGACGATCTGGATGACGTTAAACAATTAATGAATATGAATTTTGAGATTAAAAGATAATTTTTATATCAACTCAACTTTCCCAGCTAGATAAATAAATATTGTCTAAGTAGGAAAGTTGAGAAGTAAACTTATTATTACTAACGAACAACTCTGGCGCTCCCACCACTCATTAAGGATTCAACTTCTTCTTTTCTTGCCATTGTCGTATCTCCGGGTGTTGTCATTGCTAAAGCACCATGTGCAGCACCATAATTAACAGCAATTGCCGGATCACCGGTTGTGATCAAGCCGTAGATTACACCAGAAGCAAAGCTATCTCCTCCACCAACACGGTCAAAGATTTCTAAATGATCATACTGTTTAGCTTTATGAATTTCACCATCAGCATATACAAAAGCCGACCAATCATTATCTGTTGCCGTATGAACAGTACGTAAACTATTAGCTATGGCTTTGAAATTCGGGTATGTTTCAGAAGCAGTTTGAAGCATTTTCCGATAACTATCCAGGTTCAATTCCTTTAAATCACCTTCGATCTCGAAACCCAAGCAAGCATTGAAGTCTTCTTCATTACCTATCATGACATCAATGTGTGGTGCAATTTCTTTGTTAACCGCTTGACAACGTTCGTGACCGCCAATTGCATTCCAAAGAGAAGGTCGATAGTTTAAATCATAGCTGGTAATCGTTCCATACTTTTTGGCAGTTGTTACGGCTTCAATAACAACATCGGCAGAATCTGCAGACAGAGCAGCATAAATTCCTCCAGTATGAAACCAACGTACGCCATCTTCGCCAAAGAGCTTTTCCCAATCAATCATACCAGGTTTAAGTTGACTGATAGCTGTATTTGCTCGATCTGAAACACCCAATGCTCCACGAACACCATAACCACGTTCTGTGAAATTAATCCCATTTCTGGAACTTCTGCCAATTCCGTCAAAATCCATCCATTTCAGATACGAAGTATCTAAACCACCCTGCAGAATAAAATCTTCTATTAAATAACCAATGTCATTTTTTGCTAATGCGGTAACAATACCTGTACGCATTCCAAAACAACGACGCAGTCCACGAGCTACGTTATATTCGCCGCCACCTTCCCAAGCAGTAAATTGGCGAGCAGTTCTTATTCTGCCATCGCCAGGATCAAGACGTAACATTACTTCACCTAAAGAAAACTGATCATATTTGCAAGAATCGCGATCTTTTACTTTTAAATCCATATTAACCTCTAGCTTCCTTATAAATAGCTGTTGCTTCAGTTGATAATCTAGTTACTTCATCCCAATTTTGATTTTTTATCATATCTGCTGTGCACATCCAAGAACCGCCACAAGCTTTTATGCTCGGTACAGCTAAAAATTCAGCTAAATTACTTGCCGAGACGCCACCAGTCGGCATAAACTCTGCTTGTCCAAAGACAGAAGCGTAAGTTTTAATTGCTTTCAATCCGCCAAAAACAGATGCGGGGAAAAGCTTCAATACTTTTAGGCCTAGATTCATTGCTGACATTATTTCGCTAGGGGTAATTACTCCGGGTAACATAATAATGCCTTTGTCTAATCCTGCTTTTACTATTTCAGGATCAAATCCTGGACTTACCACAAACTTTGAGCCTGCATCAATGGCTTGCTCTAACTGTTCCAAGTTAACAACCGTTCCGGCACCAACTAGAATATTCGGTCTTTCAGTTGCTACTTTTTTTATTGAATCATATGCAGCATCACTTCTAAAAGTAATTTCCATAATATTAATCCCACCGGCCGATAGAGCATCAGCTAATGGCAAAACTTCATTTACATTACCAAGCTTAATTACGGGTACAACACCATGACCATCAAGTAATTTATACATTATACTTTATCTCCTTTTTGCAAGGATTCCCAAATTCCATTCAAGTATGCGATCCCTAATGCCCTATCAAACAAACCATATCCGGCACGTCCTTCTTCATCCCAAATCATACGTCCATGATCAGGTCTTAGGTAACCGTCAAATCCTGTTTCATATAAAGATTTCATTACTTCATACATATCTATATCACCATCTGAAGACAAATGGCTTGCTTCACGGAATTTTCGCTCACCTAAATATTTAACATTACGGACGTGACAAGCAGGCACACGATCTCTTTCACTAAAATAACGCAGCATTTCAGGAATATCATTTGCAGGATCTGATCCCAACGAACCTGTACAGAAACAAAGGCCATTAGAAGGACTATCTACTAAATTAATAATTGCCTTTAATTGTTCTTTATTATGAACAATTCTTGGTAAGCCGAAAATTGGCCATGCAGGATCATCCGGATGAACAGCCATTTTAACACCGACTTCTTCACAAGTAGGTATAATTCCTTCTAAGAAATATTTGTAATTTTCTAATAATTGATCAGCACTAACATTTTCGTAGAGTTTCATTACTCTGTCCAGATCTGCCAAACGCTCAGGCTCCCATCCAGGTAATGTAAAGCCTGATGTCTCGGCTGTTTGTTTAACCAGTTCCTGAGGTGTCATTCCTAACAATTCTTGATCATCATAATATAGTGAGTTTGATCCATCTTCAGGTATCTCTCTTGCTAAATCTGTACGCAGCCAATCAAATACAGGCATAAAATTATATACTATTACCTTGATTCCGTGTTTAGCCAAATTACGAATTGTAGTTTTGTAATTCTCAATGTATTGATCTCTAGTTGGAAGTCCTAATTTAATATCTTCATGAACATTAACCGATTCAATAATTTCAACTTCCAATCCTGCATCATTGACATGTTTTACATAGTCAGCAATTACATCCTCAGGCCAAACCTCACCTGCTGCATATTGATCTAATACTCCCATTATTCCACTACAATTGGGAATCTGTTTGATGTACTTCAATGGTATTGGATCGTTACCTTCTCCGTACCAACGAAATGTCATTTTCACAATAAAATCCTCCTTGAAATCTGACTTGTTTTAAATTTATTTTGTTACACTCGCCAAACACTAATCAATCGCATCATACTTGGGTAAACTTTGTAAAAATTTTCTAATAGAACCTGGACCCTGGTTTAAAATCTTAAAATTATCAATTATTTGATCAGCTAAATTTATTTCAATCAAATCAATACCGAATAAATCTTGATTCGATAATAAAGGTAATAATGTCTCTTCAACATTATCATTACGACCATATTCAATATTTTGAAGCTTTAACTGTAGATCTTCTAACAACGGATCTGGTGACAATTCCATCACCTCACCTGAATCATCAATTGCCAACAAATATCTCAACCAGCCTGCAATTACAGCAGGAATAAATCTTAATTCAGATATTTTCGAAGCATTTTTTTCTTTATATTCTTGTAGAGTTTTCCCGAATCGGATTGCCATCTTTTGTGATGTATCAGTTGCAATCCTCTGAGGTGTATCAGGCAAAAATGGATTTGGAAATCTTTGCTCAATAACTGTGTCAATGAAAGCTTTTGGGTCCAATATTTCAGGATCTACCACTACAGGTAACCCTTCTAAGTAACCTATTCCTTTAATCAGGTTAACCAAATCATCATCTTTCATTTCTTCATTAATGCGATCATATCCTAACAAGCTTCCATAAACTGCTAATGCAGTATGTAACGGATTTAGACAAGTTGTAACTTTCATAGTTTCAACTCGATCTACAATTTCTCTTTCTGCAAAAATAATCCCACCTTTATCCCAGTTAGGCCTGCCATTTGTAAAATTATCTTCAATTACTAAATATTCCGTTTCTTCAGCGTTAGCAAATGAAGGTGGATAAAATCTGCCATTTAACTCAAGTGATTCATAATCTTCGTAGCCACGTTCTGACAACATTTTTGCTACAGACGAATCTGCAACCGGTGTGATTTTATCTATCATTGCCCAAGGGAAACTAATAAGGGCTTCGTCTTGTACATATTCATAAAATTCTTTTTCCATAAATCCTGCATCAGTCCATGCTTTTGCATAAGCCAATATTGCATTTTTTAACAATGCACCGTTATGTGAAACATTATCCATGCTAGATAATGTCAATGGCAATTTCCCAGCTTTAAAACGCTCGTATAATAATCTGCAAACAATCCCCATCGTATTAGTAGATTTCATGTCCGGATCTTGCATTTCAGTTTTTACTGTATTTGTATACTGACCGGAAGTATCAACTAAACTATACCCTTTTTCCGTGATGGTAAAACTAACAACTTGCAAAGAAGACTTTTTGAACAATTCAATGGCTCTTTGCCAACCTTCTTTATTCATCTCAGCTTTTACTGCTTCCGCTATACAGCCAACAACTCTTAAATCAATTTCACCATTACTTTTTAAGGTGACTGCTGTGCTTAAGTTATCATAAGGTTTGAAAATATAATCAACCTTATCTGAATCAAATGTTTCAGCTATAATCACACCAGTATTTTCGATACCTTGATCTAATAATTCATCCTGTACCCTTGCCACAAACATTCTAAAAATATTTCCGGCACCAAAATGAATCCATTTCGGACTTGTTTTAGTATTTTCTCTTAGATCCTCAATTTTATAAGCAGGAAGTTGAAAACCATGCTCAATCCATTCAGCACGATTATTCTTAATTGAATCCAAATTTAATTTCAAATTTCTTCTCCTTTATTAATCAACACACATATTACTATAATTAAATTCATCCATTAAAAAAAGTTGCATAACAAATCATAAAAACGATCATAATTTTTTAGCAAAATATAATATAATTGTATCACAAATGATATTTTTTTAACAATTTAGAATTTGCATAAGAAGCACTAATGCCAAAAACTTATACTGTCTTCATTGTTTTTATATTGGAGGCAGTATAAGTTTTTTTGTATTAGTTATGTCTTATTCACATAAAACATTTCTTAAGATAATTTAAGTATTACTTCCCACGCCAGGTAATTCTACCTTTAGTCAGATCATAGGGTGTTAATTCTAAAGTTACCTGATCGCCTTGCAAAATCTTAATATAATGTTGACGCAGTTTTCCGGAAAGATGCGCAG
>JAAYSW010000153.1 GCA_012523875.1 Clostridiales bacterium | reverse complement strand
GCAGCTAATTCACCATCAGGACCGCCTAATTGAGAAATAATAACCTTAGCAAGTTTAGGGTTTGGATTTTTTATATTAACAGGATACTGTAACTTTTTTTCATAAGTCCACATAATTAATTTGCACTCCTTTCCCATGGCCAAGGACTATTTATCCAAGTCCAATGTTCTGTACTTGCAACTTGCTTAGGGATAATTGGTCCGTATAGTTTTATATATTGATCGTATGCTTTAGCACTAAGCTCTTTATACTTATGAAAGTATTGCAATGCTGCTGCACAACCTGGATGTGTATCAAGATATAAGTTTAAATCTTTAATTGCAAAATCATACATTTGTATTAATTTTAATAATCGTTGTCTTTCATTCATATCTATACTGCACCCCTTTTGAATGGTAGGTCAAGACTTGGAAACATGGTACCCCTTTCCAAACCTTGTTGGGCATCATAAGGTTCCTCCCAAGGTTGAAAAGGTATATATGCCATTCCAATAGGAGTTTGTTCTGGAAATCTAAAATCAGGGTTGTAATTTGGATTTTTTGAATTTAGCATTACATTTTCAAAACTATTGTAATTCAATTTTAAGCCCCTTTCATATAATAATAAATCATGTGTATACACAATATATATTATGTTTTAGGGGATTTGAACGTTACAAGGATAGGTTCAAATTAATTATCAGAAACATATAATTAAATCATCTTAGATGCTTGTGGGTTTTGATAGATTTAAGCCTTGGCTTGACAATAACTAAAAAAGCTTGCTATAATGAAACTAGATTTAGAACATTGTCTTGATTTATGAAAAGGGGAGTGTAGCTTTATGAAAAAAATAAAGTTATTATTAATTTCAATATCTTTCGTTATTAATTTAACGGCTTGCAGAAGTTATTCTGATAAATTAAACAATTTAAGCGAAATGGAGACTATATCTAAAATTGATAATCTTGAGAATTCAGAAAACACAAATAAAAAAAATACACTGAGTATAGAAGGTTTACTATTTACAATTCAACGCAACCACCCTCATGATAATGACAGGAATATGTTCTATTTATTTTGTGTGCAACGTGATGGTTCAGCATACTCATTAAACTATTCTATTGAGAAGGATGGAGTTTATAATTATGATTTCATAAAAAAACTTTATTCTTGTGATAACTCTGTTTGGGGTTATGCAGATAATATAGAATTGCTTGGAAGTTTATCTGATTTTGAAATTGAAACATTGAATAATCATGTGGAGAATATAAACCTCAATAGTAATTTCTATGACCGAAATATTGACGATGCGGGAATGGCTCCTGATGTTGAGGAAACTATCAATTACACAGTTTATTGCTATATTCCTGATGGGGAAAACATGATATCGTTTCATGTTCAGTCTTATGGAGAACACAAAGGCACATCTTATAAAACTCATGATGAAAACGCATTAAGCACTATGGACATTATTAAAAAAACACAATATTTTAAAGAATGGGAAGCCTGTTTTTGAAATAGGGGATTAGATATAGAAAAAGGATAAACTTAAAATTAATTAGGTTTATCCTTTTTTATTGAAATATTTTATTCTGATTTAGGTTTGATACTAATTCCCAATATATCTAAGCTTTCCTTGTCAACAATTGAGGGACATTCTGACATAAGTTCACTTGCATTTTGAACCTTTGGGAAGGCAATAACATCACGCAGGCTCTCAGCATGGCACATAACCATGGCAAGTCTATCAAGGCCAATCCCAAGTCCGCCATGGGGGGGAGCACCATATTTATAAGCTTCAACAAGGAAACCAAATTTAGATTCAATTTCCTCATCAGTAAGCCCAAGTACTTGAAACATTTTTTGTTGTAATTCATAATCAGTAATACGAATTGAGCCAGAGGAAAGCTCAACTCCGTTTAGAACAAGGTCATACGCCTTTGCAATAACCTTACCAGGATCAGATTCAAGATATTGAATAGTTTCCTCAGAAGGCATCGTAAAGGGATGGTGCATAGCAAGCCATGAATTGCTATCTTCGTCCCATTCAAAGAATGGAAACTCAGTGATCCATAGGAAGTTAAATGTATTAGGAATGATATCAAGCTGTTTTGCAACCTTTAATCTTAACGCACCCAGAACAGGCAGTGTAACACTATTTTTATCTGCAACAATAAACACAACATCGCCCTGTTTGCAGTTTAGCTCAGTAAGAATAATATTTATTTCTTCCTCACTCATAAAT
>JAAYSW010000020.1 GCA_012523875.1 Clostridiales bacterium | reverse complement strand
CTCCAGCTGGAGAAGCTAACTTGCATCTTGAAACAATATGGTGTGGAGTAGAAACTACTAGAGCAATAATTGATAATATTAAAAATCAAGGTTATCAAACAATCAGAATTCCTGTTTCATGGCATAACCATGTTGATAAGGACTTCAATATCCATGTAGAATGGCTTAATAGGGTTCAAGAGGTTGTAGATTATGCTGTTGATAACGATATGCATATAATTATCAATATTCATCATGATAATGAATATGATTTTATGTATCCAGACTATAGCCATCTAGAAAATTCAAAGGAATATGTAAGCAAGATTTGGACACAGGTTGCTGAAAGGTTTAAAGATTATGACGAGCGTCTAATTTTTGAAACGCTTAACGAACCAAGATTACAGTATACAAGCTTTGAGTGGGTTTATTCTTCATCTTCACCCGAATGTAGAGAAGCGGCAGATTGTATTAATCAGTTCAATCAGGCAGCTCTTGATGCTATCAGAGCAACTGGTGGAAACAATGCTAACCGTTATGTAATGGTTCCAGGATATGCTGGCAAGATGGAAGCTGCTATGGCGAATGAGTTCAAGCTTCCTGAGGATAGTGCGACAGATAAACTAATTCTTTCAGTTCATGCGTATATTCCATATAATTATGCTATGAGTGATCCAGATGCTTCAGACAGCACAACTGAATTTACTGCGGCTGATCAGGCTGAAATAGATAATGTTATGGAAACAATGTACATAATGTTTGTATCAAAGAATATACCTGTTGTTATAGGTGAGTATGGTGCAAGAAATAAGAACGTAGACGGAAAAGATTTTACTCAGGGAAGAGTTGATTACGCTGCAAATTATGTTGCATCAGCAAGAGCAAGAGGAATTAGCTGTGTATGGTGGGATAATAATGCTTTTGAAAGCAGATCTGGAGAAGCATTTGGAATTCTTCATAGAGCATCTAACACATGGACATTTGATGGAATTGCATATGCATCAGTTAAATACGGTGATGGTTCAAAAACAAAATTTGTAGAACCTTGGTATGAAGGCTCATCATCAACAAATGAAGCAACTATCCTCCCTGATGGAACAATATTATTCCCAACTGAGATTGGTGATAAGATTACACTTAATGTAGGACTTAACAATGGCATAGCTCAATTGGGTGGTGCATTAACATTCAGCGTTTCACTATATGGAACAAACTACTGGGTAGCTTATCAGTGGGAAGCAACATCATCAGGAAACATTGTAATTGATATGGCAATTCCTAATATGGCTATTAACTCTAGTATTCCAGACGATGGAACTGGTTCAAATGCAGTAACAGATGAAGCTGTACTAGCAGAAATAGGTAAGTTGGTAATGGCTGGAAATACCGCTGGTGTTCAATACTGGTGGGCATGTGATTCTGATTGGAATAATTTAGAATCACCATTTGACCAATATGGAGGAGTTAAATCTGCTATGGCATCAGGCAAATAACTAAAAGAGAAATGTCCTATAATAGATTATTTCTAATATTATTAAATTTGTTTTCTTTATATTTTTAAACTTTATACGAATCTAGGTGCAAATCTAGTGTAAACCCAACTATTGACAAGATAGTTGGGTTTATTTTATTATAAAATATATGTAAACATTAGTTTTAAGTTGGATGGTGTTACTTCAAATGCAGATTAAACCTATCGCATTTAACACCACTTGATGAATAGTTTTATATAAAATTTGAATATAACTATTGCTTATTAGTATGCTTGCTAAACAACTCCTTTAATCCAATTATAAAAATAAACACTGCAAACATTTTAGTTAATATAGACGAGCCGAGACTATTAGCTAGAGAGGTTCCAACTATTGCAAAAACAGCTCCACAAACTATTGATGGGACACAGGCTTTCCAATCAATAAGTTTATTTTTTGTATGAATAATTAGGGATATTGTTGCTATTGGCATGAAGAAAAGCAAATTTATCCCTTGGGCTTCAAGTTGGTCTGTGCCATTAAAAACAGTTAAGTAAATAATAAGAATCATGCCACCTCCAAGCCCTAATGATGCAAATAGACCCGTTAGTAATGCAACTATAAAAATCATAATATTCATTTGATAAATAACCTAACTCCGGCTATAATAAGTATTAAACCGAATGCCCTTTTTAGTATTTTATCGGGAATTTTTTTTATGATTAATCCTCCAATAATGGCTCCAATTAAGCCTAAAGGTATAAGCTTTATTGTATATGAAAAGTTGAGATTCCCGTTTTTAGAATAAAAAAAACAACTTACAATACTCAAAGGTAGCGTAATTGCAAGTGAGGTTGCATGGCTATTCTTGACTTCTAACCCACTCTTTTTCAACATTGGAACAGCTATAATTCCTCCACCCGAACCAAAAATCCCATTGATAAGACCGATAATAGCACCTAATGCACTAGAATATAATTTGGACAAGGTAATCACCCCGCAATGAAATTATGGCAAATGGCTGTAAGCATTGACTTACAGCCATAAGTCTATTGATAAATGTCTTAACTTATGTTTTCTATATCTCCAATAATAAACCTTTAGAACTATCCCATTTGGTAGTAAACTTGACTAGCCTTATATTTTCGCCCATCCATGTCTTGTATGAAAATTAGTTAATCATTGATGTAAAACCATCAACAACAGTACCGAAAGCTCTAAGTGCCTTCCCTGTACTCCTTTTCAACTCACGCTTTTGCTTTGGGGAAGATTTAGATACAACATAGACCATAGCACCAATAGTTGCACCAAGAGTAACCCCTTTCAGAACAGGTTTTATATTCATTTTATCCACCTCTTTAGTAATATGATTGTACTTTTATTATTCTCATTTATCACACAATCATACGCATTAAAAGTTAGGTAAAATATAATGTTTTTTATGTAAAATTATTTTTTCTATCTTGAATTGATTGTTGAGTACTGCCCAATTTTGAGGAAATGGACGCATGGTATTCCAGTAACCAACCCCACGAAGATTATTTTCTTGAACAAGCGAAAGCTTTGCAGCAATGCTTCTAGCGTCCTCAAACCAAACGATATGCTCAGAACCATCAAAACCAGTATAGGTGTAAAATGGTGTTTGTGCTATTTCATCAAATTGAATGTCAGCACCAAAAACTTTTGCTCTTTGCACTGCTTGAAGATTTCCTATTGTTTCAGCTTTGGACTCTCCTCTTACATATGGCAAGGTCCAATCATATCCATAATTAGGTATACCAAGCAAGATTTTCTCAGGAGGAATTTCTGTTAAGGCATAATCAAGAACAGTTTTTACACTGTTTAAAGGAGCAACAGCCATGGGAGGACCATATGTGTATCCCCAATTATGATATAGGTGATTTTATACACCTAAAGTATGTCAAATAACAACATTAGAATATTAAATCCAGAAATAATTAACTAGTGAGCATTACAAGCTTTTTCAAAACTATAAAGTCATAAAGTGAAATTATACCATCATTATCTATATCTGCAAGACTTGAATCTGGTAAGGTCTTAACCTTTCCAAGCAAATATTCTTTTAATAATATCACATCGGTTTCATCAATTTTCCCATCGGAATTAATATCACCAAAGATTGTTTGTGAAGATTTATTCTGTAGTGATACAGCAACAAAGTAATTAACAACCCCTGAAGATGGCCCATTAGTACCGAGTGTCACAATTTCGTCTTTTTTGAAATCAGCTTGAATAACCTTATAGATTACATCATTCGATGAGGTAATCCTTTGCCCACTATCCTCCCAGCCTGAAAGCCAACCCGATGCCGTACTGCGTGAGTCCATTAGGATAGAAACTGTAATGTCTTCTCCAGCAATGAATTCTGCTTGAGTACTATCCCAGAACTTAGAATCACATGAAGTGCTAATCCATTCTACGTCTTTAAGATTATTTGGCAATGAAGTTATTGTAAAATCACGATCACCAAAAATAACACTGCCAACACCTAAGTTTTTTTGTATTGACCAAGTTGAATAATTCTCCTCATCATAGCGTGAAAGGGATTTTATAAGCGTTCCAT
>JAAYSW010000152.1 GCA_012523875.1 Clostridiales bacterium | reverse complement strand
GTTCCATAAGCGAAAGCAGTAAGCCATGAGCCTACATTTCTGCCCCCAAGAACAAAATCACTAACGGAATTTGTTTTTTTAGAAGTATATAAACCGATTCCAATCATAATGGCAATATAAATTACGAGCATAGCGATTATCATAATTATTTTCCCCTTTTAACAATATGATGCTTTAATCAGTAAAAACACTTATGCTTTAAACCATTAAAGCGTACAACACATTATAACAGATTTATTTTGTTCTGTCAATAGGTAAATCGAAGAATATAAAAATATAAGAAAAATGATGAATTTGAGGTTTTACTTGAAATTAATAGGGCAAGATGTTATAATGTTAAAGAAAGTGTTTAAATATATAAAAGGATTGTGAGGTAGGAATGACTAAAAGGGAAATTGCAGAGGTAGCTGTTGCTAAGCTTGAGGAACTATATCCCAGTGTAGAATGCTCGTTAATATATAGTGAACCGTATGAGCTTATGATAGCGGCAAGGCTGTCGGCACAATGTACAGATGCAAGGGTGAATATAATAACAGCTGATCTTTTTAAGAAATATCCAACACTTGAAGCATTTGCGAACGCTAATTTAGGTGAGCTTGAGAATGATATAAGGTCCTGCGGTTTTTATAGAACAAAGGCTAAAAGCATTAAGGAAATGTCGCAACAGGTGTTAAATAATTTTGGTGGTGAAATCCCTAATACAATGGAGGATTTACTTACTCTTTCAGGGATAGGCAGAAAAACAGCCAATTTGCTTATGGGCGATATATGGGGGCAACCTGCCATTGTAGCAGATACTCATTTTATAAGGATAACGGGTAGACTGGGCCTAACAAAAGACACTGATCCACATAAGGTCGAAAAGGATTTAGTGAAGCTTATTCCACCAGAAAAATCGTCAGATTTCTGCCACAGAATTGTGCAATTCGGGCGTGATGTTTGTAGGGCGAGGAATCCAGCCTGTGGGGAATGCCCGCTTTATGAATACTGTAAATATCATCAAAAGCAAAAAGCCTGAGAATAAATATCTATTGAAATAAATTTTAAAAGACAATATGTTTAAAATCTTGTGGCACTTAAATAAACAGTTGAACATAATTTTAGAGATGGGCATTTTACTTTATTTTTTGGCGGAGTAATTGGTGTTGCTATAAAACTAATTGGTAACGGATGGATCGTCTACACTAAATTAGATAGAAATCATTAGGACATGGTATAATAAGAAAAAAGTGAAATTAAGAGGCTATCATGGATGGGAAAAACAAAATTATACATTTACAAGGGCTGACAGCTTGAGTTTGCAAAAGTTGCCTTGTCCTGGGGGGGAAAAAACGTCTCCCCCAAAGCCATCAATACAACAAAAAACCACCGTAGTGGTCTTTTTCGGCTTATGTGCGAGATTATCAATAGTTTCACAGTTTTTTGGTTAGGTGGTAAGATTTGAACCCATAGAATGGACGAGCCTTACCGCTTGGCGATACTCCAATTTGCTCTCCTAAAGAGCAATAATATTAAATCATATAACTTTTCATTTATGGAAAGAAGATTTTTTAAATGAGATTGCTGATAAGCATTATATATCTAAAACTTTAATATCTGGAAATGAGTATAAGATTATAGGGCTACCCTTTTATAATGAACAGCACCGTAGAGTAACATTC
>JAAYSW010000151.1 GCA_012523875.1 Clostridiales bacterium | reverse complement strand
GGGCCAGTCATCATACAATCTGGTCCAACTGTAATATCATTATGCACAAATCCACAAATATCACCTAAACCGCTAATAAGCTCTACTCCATCAATTGGTGGACACATCAAGCTTAAAACCGCAGTTTCCTCGATACCCATGCCCTTTACACGAATATTTATATATTCACCCTTATCCCAATCAGTAAGATTGTCACAACCATAAATTGTTGCACCTGTTCCATACATCATCTCGTCTGAATCGAAAGGATTAATCTCTAGGTCGCCTATCATCCAACCAATCTTAGGTGCTGGGTTTTCAGCATCACTACCGGTAATCAAGCCACCCTCTGTTGAGTTTAGCTCCTTACCCCATGAAAGCCAAGGAGCATCCGATATATCCATAGTATATTTAAGTTTTCTTGTTGGCCATGGTGCATCCCATTCCCAGATAGGGTCCCATGTTTCCCCTCCATCTGTGGAGCGGAAAAGAATATTATCAGGCCACCATGATTGCAAGGATGCAACTACAATAGTATCAGGGTCTTTAGCATCTACTGCAATGCCCCCAAAGCCATAATACAATTCATATTCTGGTTTGCCATCCCAATCATAACCTGATGGGGGAGTAATTTCTGTCCACTCACCAGTATTTGTATTATATTTATAGATAGCACCATCATCCATTTGATAAGGACCACCCCTATCGCCGTATGTTATATAGAGCATTCCATTTGATGCAAGTACACCATGATGAGGAATACCTATATCAAGTGCGTCTTTATTATGCTTTGTAAATGTTTTAGCTGTTGGTTGCCCCTCCACAGGAGCCCATGTTTTACCGCCATCTGAACTTTTATATACAGGGTTTTCCTTATCAGCAACACCTACATAGATATCCTGTGTAGGTTGTCCAAATTCTGATTTATCGGAATCGAAGGTTACCCAAACAATCCCAAGATTATCAGCAGAATACTCATAGCTGGGGTCTTCAACATAATTCCCCACATTAGTAAAGCTTTCTACCTTCCCCCATGTCTTGCCATAGTCCACACTTTTCCACAAGCCATTTCCGCTTCTCGCAGCAAAATAAATAATATTATTGCTATTTGGATCAATCGCAAGCCTTTCACCAGCCGAGCGTCCAGGCATATTTCCACCAAATTTAAAAGGAAGTTCTACTCTTTCCCATGTATCGCCATAATCTTCGGAACTAAGTATATAGCCATTCATGTCTGTCCAGCTATTTGTATATGTACCCGCTGCAACATAAACTCTATTAGGTTCAACAGGGTCTGTTGCAAGGCTCTCTCCCCCTAGCAAATTCCACTCATCAGGAGAAACCCAATCGGTAAGGGGAATCCATTCCTTAGTTTCCTTATCCCTACGATATACACCGCCCATATCCGTACGACAATAAACAAGCCCCTCTTCTGTTGGATTGAAAATAATGCCGGGGATAAAACCGCCACCACCACCAATGTTTACATTTTGCCATGAATAACTCTCACTCTGTGTCAATGCGGTTACTTCTAGATTAGTGTATTGTGCCACGCTGCCTAATACTGTTGTAAGAGATATTACTGCAGATAATGCTATGCCTTTTACAAACTTTTTGAGATTAAATTTATACATTTTAACAACACCTTAATAATTATAATAATAATTTAATTATAAGGGAAAAAAACTAAAATGTAAAGGGTTTATACAAACTTTAAACATATCACCTAATAAAAATTATAATTTTTATTCAATATAAACAATGCCCAATAATAATGTAACATTTCGTTCATAATTAGATTAATTAGCAATCTTTTTCTTTATCCCATCATAAATTTCCAGTATCTTAAATTTAACTTTATATCGTTCAGGTTTCTCCATAATCTCATACTCTTCCTTGCTAAAGAAATCCTCACTATCTTTCGCTGTAACTATAGCCTTAGAATCAATTAAAAGCTCGGAATCAGCATCATGCCCATCTTTAACAGTAGTAGCAGGTATGCATAGGGGAGGATACATAACACACCACCAGTTCTGCCCCTCCGCTCTACCGATGGTAATCCTTAATGCATCATAATTCCCAGCGGGCATTGTAAGTTCCCCATACTCACGGGCTGTAAAATCCATATTTACAAGCTCACAATCAACGCTATATGAATATCCATTCTCTTTTATTACTTCGTCAGCAATTTCCTTAATCTTATCAAGCTTTTGCTTTACTCTACCCTCAACCTCATCAATACTTAACCCCTCGCCGAACAACTCTGAAGAATACTCTAAAATCCTGTCCCTAACTTTTAGTTTTAGCTCCTGATCCTCCTCGCTATCAGAATTTGCAAGTACATGGAGCCTAAGTACACCGTTTTGTAAACTTTTATAACTTTCTTTAAAGCTAGTAAAGTTAGAAACTGCAATTGTGATAATTAATCCTATAAGTAATGCTAAATCAAACCTTTTCATTTTTATTCACCTCATAAGTAAATATTGACTAGTTTCCAATATTTATTCACTATTGATAAAAAAGAAAAGGTTTAAATTTATGTATATTAAATTATCCTATTTAAAACTTTAGTCTATCTCTATATAGGAAGTTTTATTGAGTATGCCTATATAGCTCTTACCAGCATTCACACTTATTTCGGCACCATTTAAATCCGTGAATCTTATTGGGTCGTCTTCACTTTTCTTATGCCATTTAATTTGCTGTGCAGAACCATTTGAAATATAATACCCATCTCCACCAGTTAGTTCAACATCAACCAATGCCCCAACACCCCTCAAGGAAATATCAGTATATAATGCAAAAATATTTGTAAAATCAATTTGATTACCTGTTGCCGAATCTATATGTGGATTTCCTGAATGGTATTTTTTATAAGTGTTCGTTACGCTATTATATTCAAAGGTTGAATAGTAAGACTCTGAAAAAGGCAGATTTGCACTCATACATACTGCACCTTGGGGAGCAATAGGGTTTCCCTCTGAATTAAATTTAAAAATCGGCGATGAATTTTTCTCAAGCAAATCAGTTCTATATCCGAAATCTTCGATTACCTCAGCCATAGCCTCACCTTTTAGATAGCCCGTATGCTCTGATGAGAAGGTTTCCTCTCTAACTTCATCCCTAAAATATAGCGTCCCATATGCACCACCCGCACCATCAAGATTATCTATTTTAAGTCTTTTTAGCGTTTCGTCTGCAATAGTAGTATCCCTACCCCAGTGACAATAAATCGCATCCATTCCATATGATATTATAGGGTAATAATACCTACAACTTCTCACTGAACAAACATCTGGTACATTTGTATAATCAGCATATATAGCCATCATACGTGTAATGCCACCCTCAACAGGAATTTCATAAATAATATCAGCTAGTTCAATTCCATACTGCGGAAGCGAATCTTTAATATTATTCACCATAATAGCGACTGGTCTTTTTCCTACTGCATTTTCATTATATCCCCTCAATCCAGTAAGTGGGTTTTTATGCTCTGAAATATATTCTGTTTCAGCTACAGTTGTTTCAGACACTCCCGTATCAGATGTAGTTATTTCTCCAACTACTTCCTCAGAAGAATACTTGCTTATATTATTACATGAAACAAATGTTAACATAACCAAGCTCATTATTGATAGTAAAATCTTTTTCATAAACTTCTCCGTTCATACTTTACCTAATTTATAACAACTTATTCTAGCTTTCATATGTCGTCAATATCCTTTTTGCCACTTCTATTTTAGTCTGCCTAGTATCCATCGCCTGTTTTTCTATATATCTATGTGCCTGCGGTTCTGTCATTTTCAAGTATTGCATTAAAGCACGCTTTGCCCTATTAACAAGCCTTATCTCCTCCGACTTTAATTGTAGCTTGCTTTCCCCCTTGCTTAGTCCAAGCATACGCTGTCTAGTGGTAGTAACAAGTGTTATCGATTGAAGAAAGTTAGATTTATTCAAAGGTTTTAATACTACAAACACCCCATAATAGCCAACCTTTTCAGCAATATCCTCAACAATATCTGTTTTACAGATAAGAATAATCCCTGAATTACTTGTTTCCGATGCCATTATTGATAGCTCATGCCCAAACTCATCAATAAGCGGTGTATTCACTACAATTAAATCATAGCTATTATCTTTTATAAGCCGCCTTGCATTGCTCCCACTTTCAGTACAATACACTGACTTATAACCACTTTCTTTGAGCAATTGAGTTGCTATTTTGCTTTCCTTATCCGAACTAGAAACCAAAAGCACGCTATCCATATGTCATCACAACCATTTCACAATTAATCAATAAAGCCGTATTTCCCCACAACCAAACTCTATACATATTTAAAATATGTTTCCTCCTCAAAGGCATCTTTATCCACAGCCAAGCGATAGCCCTCTAAAATATCCTCATAGTAATTGAAAATAGTTTTAAGTAAATCTCTATGTATAGAACTCCTAACAAACTCGCTCCCTTTTGCAAGCTGGTATGAATCTTCAAGGCTTTTCGGTAATTCCTCAAGCTTATCATAGGATTGTCCAAAAGGCTTGCCACTTAAATCCATCTTCTTCTCAATCCCCTCGAATCCAGCCTTTATCAAGAGTTTAAATATAATATATGGGTTGCTTGCAGAATCTGCCGAACGAATTTCTATCTTTGAACCATCACCACTTGTATAGGGTATTCTTATACAACATGAGCGGTCATCACTCGAATAATTGATATATTTAGGTGCTAGTCCCATACCAAATCTTTTATATGAATTTGTTGTTGGATTAAGAAAACAGGTAATCTCCTTAAGTCTATTTATAACTCCAGCCAAAAACCATCTACCCTCATCAACCATAGATTTATCTTC
>JAAYSW010000150.1 GCA_012523875.1 Clostridiales bacterium | reverse complement strand
TGCAAAATCTAATTGGTGAACCTGAAGGAATCGCTGCATTGGATGAAGATGGGAAAGTACCTCTGGAACAACTCCCCGAAGATATTGGCAGCGGCGGTGTGGATACCGAAGCTAGAGCAAGCATAGCACAGCTTGAATCGCAATTTAACGATATGGCGAAATTAGCAACATCATATGGCGTAGTACCTGATGCAAAATATTTTAACGAAGCAGATAAAAAATGGTATGCCGATGCTACATATACCACACCAGCCACAGATAATACAGTAGCATTACAAAATGCTTTAGATGCCGCCGCAGGGAGCAAATTAATTATCCCTCCTTCTTGCGGAATAAAGGGGACTGTATATATTCACAGCAACACGATAGTTGATGGGTTAGGTGTTGGTAAAGTTATCCTTTTAAATGGGGCAACTCTTGATTCTGTAGTTTTTCGTGATACTGCTTTAGCATATCCTATTGTTGCAACCGAAGCTAATTCCGAAAACATAACCGCAAAGAACTTTAATATTGAAGGTTGTCGATCTGATTATGTACCGCAAAGGCAGTTTGGAATAGGTTTTGTGGATACTGAGCATTGCCGTTGTGAAAATGTACATGTAAGCTATATTAATTGGTTTCCCGAACACGCTGAAGGAAAAGTACTTGGCTATGGAGTTGCTACATTGAGGGCAATAGATATAAAAATTATTGGCGGTAGTTCGCATTTTTGCGGATATGAATGTTATGGAATAGCAGATGGCAGTAGAGATATTGTCTGTGATAAAATTTACAGTAGAACAGGGTGGAGAACATCTTTTCAGGTGCATCGGGATACTAAAAATATTAAGCTCATCAATTCAAAAATTGAGGAAATATACACTGATAATCATGCTACAATTACTGTTCATGGTAATGTTGATGGTGGTGTGGAAAATTTCATAATTGATAACTGCGATATTATTGAGCAAGGAAAGATATCAGTAACATATCCTGCAATACAACTCGTCTCTGCCTATGTAACGGATATGCTAATAACCAGATGCAGAATTGAAGCTGTGACAGATGGTATACTTGTCAGAGGAACAAAGTTTAAATTTTCAGGAAATAATAAGCTAATTTGCGGAAGAGATGCTTTTATGTGTAGTGAAATTTCATTTGCATCTATTAATGAAAATAAAAATATAATTGCAGGTAGATATGGGGCGAGAATTTTACAAAATGTTAACAACCTTGAAATAGATTTAAACAATATAAAATCTATTGGCAATTCAATCGTAGGCGAAAACGCATCAGTTGGAGTTAAAATCACTAGAAACAATATTGAGGCAGGAGATGCGTCTAATGCTGGCCATATAGTTAAATTAAGTGGCGAAGTTCATGATAAACTTATAATTAATGATAATATCGTTAAAAATTATGGACAGCAATGCATAGCTGTGGACTATAGAGGTGACGCTATTGATAATAAAATGGAAATATGCCGCAATACAATTGACGCTCCTGCGACAACCTATAGGGGTATCCTTGTACATTCTAATTATCAAAATTCTATAATTAAAGATAATGTAATCTTGAGTGCGGCTGTAGGAATCAGGCTGGGGCTTGGAACGACAGGCGCTATTGTTACAGGGAATGATGTTCGTAGGGCTACCACAAAAATTGACGATGCAAGCACAGGCACAAATACGATTGAAAACAACTATGGCGTAAGTGCTTAATTACAAAAATCAAATTCTAATAGAAAGGGATGATTTTATGGAAAAATATATTTATTATAAAAAAGGCGATAAAGTTCCTCCTAAAATCGAACATTTCGAAGATAAAAAAGGCAATCTGCTTGATGCAGACATTATTTTTGGAGTAGATGTAAAAGTTTCAATGGACAAATCAGGCTATCATATTAAGCCTGTAAAAAAAATGCAGAAAAATGAATGTATTATTTGTGTCCATAACAACGATATGCCAAAAGTTGCTAGTAATTTAATTGGTGGGCTTACTACGGTATATGCAATATCTTAGTTCGCATAAATCAAATAAAACGCAACAGAGGACCTGAGAAATCGGGTCCTTTTAATATGCCCAGAAAGGGGTGAGTACAATAAGAAAAGAAAACTTTAAACCGGGTGTTCTTCCAAGCCCACCGGACAATAGAGACTTTACAATTGCTATGGCTTGTAAAGCTCTTGGTAAAGAGCCTGCCAAAGCACACCCGAGTA
>JAAYSW010000149.1 GCA_012523875.1 Clostridiales bacterium | reverse complement strand
TTTACTGAGTGTAACGGTTAAATTATAATATAGAGCGTTAAACTAAATCAGAACAAGAGCCTTGCGGCAACTGAGCACAGTTAACATTATCTAAATATTTTTATCTATATTGCTAGCCTGCAAAAAATCCCCCTCCCTAATCGAAAAAAGAATTGACAAAAGATAATAAAAGTTGTATTATTAGAAGAATAACAAATTTTATAGATATAAACGTTGAATTGCATTATATGCTCTTAAGTCTTTGGTAAAAATTAGGAGGATTTCTTATGTTAACAGATGAAAAAGGTAAATTTCAAAAGGAAGGGTTAACCTTTGATGATGTTTTGCTTATCCCAGCAGAATCGGATGTAACACCAAATATGATTAATCTTGGAACAAAACTTGCGGGGAATATAAAGCTAAATACACCAATTATGACGGCGGCAATGGACACGGTTACCGAATGCAAGATGGCTATAGCAATCGCCAGAGAAGGTGGTATCGGCATCATCCATAAGAATATGAGCATCGAGAAACAGGTAGATGAGGTGGATAAGGTTAAACGTTCAGAAAATGGCGTCATTGTAAACCCATTCTCATTGACAGAAAACCACTATGTTTATGATGCGGATGAATTGATGGCAAAATATAAAATTTCAGGAGTGCCTATTGTTGAATCTGATGGAAAACTTATCGGAATTATCACTAACCGAGATTTGCGTTTCTTGACTGATTTTAGTACAAAAATTACAGATGTTATGACAAAAGACAATCTTGTTACTGGTGGAGTTGGAACTACTTTAGAAGAAGCACAGGAGATTTTGCGTCAACATAAAATAGAAAAGCTCCCGTTAGTTGATGATGAGGGAAAATTAAAGGGACTAATCACAATTAAAGATATTGAGAAAGCTGTTCAGTATCCAAACTCTGCAAGGGATAGTAGGGGGAGGCTGGTTTGTGGTGCGGCAATCGGAGTAACTGATGATGTGCTTGATAGGGCAGGTGCTTTAATTGATGCACAGGTTGATGTTTTGGTTTTGGATTCTGCACATGGACATAGCTTAAATATTATTAATAGTATAAAAAAAATAAAAGCTTCATTCCCTAACATTCCAATTATTGCTGGAAATATTGCTACGGCTGAGGCAGCAGAGGCACTTATTTCTGCGGGGGCAGACGCATTAAAGGTGGGAATTGGTCCTGGTTCAATTTGTACAACTCGTGTTATTGCAGGGATTGGTATTCCACAAATTACTGCTATTTATGATGTTGCAAGCGTTGCACAAAAGCATGGGATTCCAGTAATTGCTGATGGAGGAATAAAATATTCGGGCGATATTGTTAAGGCACTTGCTGCTGGAGCAGACGTTGTTATGCTAGGCTCATTGCTTGCAGGTTGTGAGGAAGCACCTGGTGCTATGGAGATTTTCCAAGGGCGTTCATTTAAGGTTTATAGAGGAATGGGAAGCCTTGCGGCTATGGAGGCTGGAAGTAAGGATAGATATTTCCAAGAGGATTCAAAGAAGCTTGTTCCAGAGGGCGTTGAGGGACGTGTTCCGTATAAGGGAGCGTTGGCGGATACAGTATATCAACTTGCAGGAGGAATTCGTTCAGGTATGGGTTACTGCGGTTGTAAGGATATTCCTACATTATACAAAAAAGCGAAGTTTATAAAAATAACAGGTGCTGGTCTAAAGGAAAATCACCCGCATGATATATATATCACAAAGGAATCCCCAAACTATTCAGCACAAATATAGAAAATTTTATGATATAGAGATTTAAAGGTTCTATCTTGAGCCAAAGAAGGATGCAAGCTTCTATTTATAAAGCAGGGATATACCCTGCTTTTTACTTTTAGTGTTGGAATGTGGAGAATAATCGCCAAATATGAAGTGTTTTGTATCGACTATGAAAAATACTTGAAATTTGTATAAAGTATGATATAATTATTAATATAATGTTTTAGGGGAGTAGCTATGGTTAACGGAGGAGCAATAGGGTTATTACTTAAATTTGGATTGTTGTTTTTTGGTATTCTAGGATTAGTGTTTGTTATTGCTATACTAACTCCACATATTGCTAGGGTGGTTAAATCCAATGCTAAATCTAAAAATACTGGCGAAAAGATTGATGAAAGCGAATACAAAGTTAAGGGAATTTATGATGCTAGGGCTGCTGATGATAAAGAAAATTTGAATAATAAGGATGAGAACGATGGCTAAAAACAATAAGAAAATGGTTGATGAGATTACCTCTATGGAGGAGGATTTTGCGAAATGGTATACTGATATTGTTAAGAAAGCGGAACTTATCGAGTATACAAGCGTTAAGGGGTGTATGGTTATTCGCCCTTATGGTTATGCGATTTGGGAGAATATACAAAAGATTCTAGATGGTATGTTTAAGGCAACAGGACATGAGAACGTTTGTATGCCTATGTTTATTCCTGAAGGTTTATTACAAAAAGAAAAAGACCATGTTGAAGGATTTGCACCAGAGGTGGCTTGGGTAACTCATGGTGGGAGTGAAAAGCTTGAGGAGCGTTTATGTGTTCGCCCAACTTCTGAAACGCTTTTTTGTGAGCATTATGCAAATATTATCCACTCATATCGTGATTTGCCAAAACTCTATAATCAATGGGTTAGCGTTGTAAGATGGGAAAAAACTACACGTCCATTTTTGCGTTCAAGGGAGTTTTTATGGCAAGAGGGACATACAATTCATGCGACTGCTCAAGAAGCGATTGAGGAAACAGAGAAGATGCTCAACATCTATGCAGAATTCTGTGAGAACTCCCTCGCTATGCCTGTAGTTAAGGGTATTAAAACTGAAAGTGATAAATTTGCTGGTGCAGTTTCAACCTATGCTATTGAAGCTTTGATGCATGATGGCAAGGCATTGCAGGCAGGAACTTCGCATTATTTCGGTGATGGGTTTGCTAAGGCATTTGAAATTTCATATACGGATAAGGAGAACAAACAAATTCATCCTCATCAGACCTCATGGGGTGTGACTACAAGGCTTATCGGTGCTATTATTATGACACATGGTGATAATAATGGACTTGTGCTACCACCTGCTGTTGCACCTATCCAAACTGTAATTATCCCAATTGCACAGCATAAAGAAGGTGTTTTGGATAAGGCTAATGAGTTAAAAGAAAAATTATCGGCTGAATTTAGAGTTAAGCTTGATGATAGTGATAATTCTGCTGGATGGAAATTCTCAGAATATGAAATGAAGGGTGTTCCTGTGAGAATTGAAATTGGTCCTAAGGATATTGAAAAGGGACAATGTGTGCTTGTTACAAGGCATAATCGTGAGAAAACCATTGTTAAACTTGATGAATTAACAGAAACCGTTAGAACTAAGCTTGAAGAAGTCAATAAGGGTATTTTTGAAAAAGCAATTGAAAATAGGGAAAAACGCACATATGCTTGCACGACGCTTGATGAAATAACTCAAGCTTTAAAAGATAAGGGTGATGGATTTATTAAAGCGATGTGGTGTGGTGAAGAATCGTGTGAAGATGGTGTTAAGGAAAAAACAGGCGTCGGCTCACGCTGTATTCCATTTGAACAAGAAGAGATTTCAGATAAATGTGTTTGTTGCGGGCAACCTGCTAAGCATATGGTTTATTGGGGTGTTGCGTATTAGGAGCTAATTTTATGATGATGTTTATCTGTAAAATACGTAAACCCAATTAGAAAAGATTCATTAAAATTTTATACAAATAAAGGTGCAGGACAGTTGTCTTGCACCTTTTATTAAACCTTTAATTACCTAACCACACCGTTAGCATATTTGTTTAAATTATATTATTAGATTATAATACGGAATAAAATCTTGTGGGAATTAAGGAAATTAGCATAATCATTAACTAATCTCAAGTAAAGCCCTATCCCTAATAATTTCAGGGTTAAGATTGCTTAATGCATCAATTATAGCAATGTGAAAGCTACCAGTTCCAACCTTGCCATAGTTTTCGAATGATATTTCCCCAGAAATGCCCATGGATAAAATGCCAGCCACAGCAGCTGTTAAATAATCGCTAGTTGCCCCTGCAAAAGAGCCTGCTAATGCTGTTGACATACAACCAGTTCCCGTAACCATTGAAAGCATTTTATGTCCATTTTTAATTTTAATAAGCGTTTCCCCATCTGTAATAATATCAACTTCCCCTGTAATGGCAACCACGCAGTTAAGCTTTTTTGCAACCGATTTAGCAATAGACACTGCATCATTTTTTGAATCAGCCTCCGATGAATCCACTCCTTTAGTAGATACTTCAAGACCTGCTATAAACGAAATTTCAGATAAATTTCCACGAATGATAGAAAGCTTAATTTTTTCGATAATCTCTGTAGTTGTATCGTTTCTAAGAGTGGACGCACCTGCACCGACTGGATCAAATACCACAGGGATTCCAAGTTCATTTGCCTTTTTTCCAGCTTCAAGGATTGATGAGATAGTGTTTTTGTTGAGTGTGCCAATATTGATAACAACTGCGGATGAAATAGAAGTGATATCGGCCACTTCATTGATATCATCAGCCATAATAGGAGATGCCCCTATTGCTAGAATTGCATTAGCACAGTCGTTCACAGTTACATAATTTGTTATATTATGAACGAGTGGATTTTTCTTTCTTAACTCTTCCAATGCCGTCATTACATTTTTTTTTATATCCATTTTTACCCCTCATTTATTTATTAATAAAAAAATGCCTTAACTGTAAGGTTAAAGCATCCCAATTATCGTATTAATTGTAACTCTTGCTCCCTACGACAGTGTTAACTGACAGGTTCAAAGGGTCAGGCATAGCCTTCTCAACTTTTAAAAGTACCCCTGCAAATATTTAATTTTATTTATTATAACTTATAAATTTAGGATTGTCAAGGGG
>JAAYSW010000148.1 GCA_012523875.1 Clostridiales bacterium | reverse complement strand
TCCAATCAATCTCTTCAATTCCATTCTCGTTTAGGAAATTATTTGTTTTAGAAAAATGTTTGCAACCAAAAAAGCCATTGAATGAAGATAGAGGACTTGGATGGACGGAGGTTAAAATTTTGTGTTTAGGATTAGTTATAAGCTTAACCTTTGCTTTTGCATTATTGCCCCAAAGTATAAAGACAACAGGCTTTTCACGAATATTCAAATGTTTTATAATGCTATCAGTGAAGAGTTCCCAACCAATACCCTTGTGGCTATTAGGTTGAGATGCACGAACAGTTAAGATAGTGTTTAGGAGTAGGACACCATTTTCCGCCCACCTTGTAAGCTCTCCATGAGAATTAGTGTTATCAATACCAATATCATCTTTAATTTCCCTAAAAATATTCTTTAGAGATGGGGGTGGTTTAATTCCCTTTTTTACAGAAAAACATAATCCATGTGATTGCCCCTCGCCATGATATGGGTCCTGACCAATAATCACAGCTTTAACATCACTATAGGAAGTATATTTTAGTGCATTAAAAATATTTTCTTTTTTCGGATAAACAGTATGAGTTTTGTATTCGTTTTCTAGATAATTTTTAAGTTTTATATAATAATCCTTATTAAATTCATTGGATAGAATATTATCCCATTCATTATTAAACATCACAGCAGTACCCCCCCTAAAGTTTACATTTTAGCAGTTCATTATGAGTTCTTCCTAAGCCTAGCCAAAAAGAGTACTCTCCCTAGTTACACATTATTATGGTGGATTTCCAAAGGGATATTCGTTTATTTTTTTCTTCTTAAATCCCTAAAAAAGCTTGATAAAATCGCCGAACATTCCTCTTCTAGAATACCGCCGATAGCCTTAGGTTTATGGTTATATGGAAGTTCAAACATCTCTTGCATTGATTTTACGGAGCCAAATTTTTTATCATATGCACCAAATATAACATTCTCAAGTCTTGAGTTAATGATAGCACCACAACACATAGGACATGGTTCGAGTGTAACGTAAATATCACAATTAATTAATCGCCATCCCCCCAAGGTATGTGATGCCTCATTTATAGCAATAACTTCAGCATGTGCTAATGGGTTCTTATCCGTTTCACGAAGGTTGTATCCACGCCCAATAATTTCATTATTCACTCTGTTTACAACAATAGCCCCGACAGGAACTTCACCTAAATCATAGGCGATTTGGGCAAGCTTTAGTGCTTCTTTCATATATTCCTTCAAATGAAATATCCTTTCAAATATATTTAAATAAACAAATTAATCGATGCAAATATTGTAGAAAGTGCAATCCAAGTAACCATGGGTAAGGAAACAGTGAATGCAGATAGTTTTTCGTAAAATGTAAGATAGGTTGAATTGTTGACAAGTTTTGTTTTCCGTGAATGTTTGCGATAAAAAACAGTACAACCAAGCACCCCAGCAAGGAAGAATATACTCATGAAGTATGACTTTGTAAGGCTGAGATTAGTATTTAGGTTATTGTTTAATATCATAATACTAAAGAAATAGATATTAAAAATAATCCTTACAAGGAATCCAGTTATAATTGAGCCACTGCGTAATATAAAGATTCCTGATATAAGCGTCATCAATGCGAATGGTATACATTGTGCATAATTATGAATGATGATAATTGAAATTGCAGTTGTACTAATTAATGCAAAAATATCGCCAAATTGGCGGAGAACGTGGAAAAGGGAACCATGCAAGAATAGCTCTATCAAAACAGATACTATTATAATTTCAAAGGTGTAATAAATAAAAATTGCGAGTATATTATAATTATCGTATAAAATCTGATTAGATAGGAAAAATGTCCTTGATGTAAACTCAAGTGGAGAGCTACTAATAACGAGGCTAGTTAGGGTCATAACTATCATTGCTATGGATACACCGCCAAGCATTTCATATTTATCAGTTATTTTTGTTGTCAACGAAATTGCAAAAGGCATCCTAAAGGCTCTTTTAAGTAGAAGTGTAGGTATTATATA
>JAAYSW010000147.1 GCA_012523875.1 Clostridiales bacterium | reverse complement strand
TTATAGAAGGAATAATAATAGATATATACAAAAGTTTTTTAAAAAGTAAATAGCTTGTAATATTTGTACAATTTTTTTCATAAGCTTAATTAAATCAAATAAGGAGTGGACTTATGAAAAAGTTTGTGATTAAAAGGTGGAAAAGGTTAGTAGCTTCACTAACGATATTTACATTAGCATGTGCAGGGATTTATTTTGCCATGGATAAAATTCAAACTGTTGTTCCAGCATCAACAATGCCAAATAATGAATTAGTAATTATTTTAGATGCTGGACACGGAGGTATGGATGGTGGATGCTCAACGGCTGATGGTGTTCCAGAAAAGGGTATAAACCTTAATATCCTTCTGAACTTGAGGGATATGCTTACAATGGCTGGTTACAAGGTTGAGGTTACAAGGGATACTGATAAATCTATTCATGATAAGGGTGTTGAAGGAATAGCTAATCAAAAAAGATCAGATATGGATAATAGATTAGCCCTTTTTAATAAGTATCCAAATGCGATATGTATTTCAATACATCAAAACCAATTTACAGATCCGAAATACAGTGGTGCACAGATGTTTTATTCTGAAAAAAATGATAGCCAATATTTAGCACAGGCAATTCAAGATAAGTTCGTGGAGTTCCTACAGCCTGACAATATGAGAGAAATAAAACCATGTGGTGAGGAATTATTTTTATGCCACTTTTCTAAAAATCCAACAATTATGGTGGAATGTGGCTTCTTATCCAATGTTGAAGAGGCAAACAAGCTGAAAACGGAGGAGTATCAAAAGGAGATAGCATTTACAATATTTGCGTCCTTAAATGAATATTTGTCAAAGAAAAAATAGGCAAGCTAAGTATGAGGAGAAGTTAAAATGGCAAGGAAGGTAAAAACAGTTTATATTTGTAATCAATGTGGATTTGAGAGTCCAAAATGGAATGGAAAATGTCAGAATTGCGATGAATGGAACACCTTTGAGGAGCGTGAAGTTTCTGCTAAAGCGTTAAAATCTAGTGCTGTTTCAAGGCGTTCAGTAGATATTTCAGCGAAAATATTTGGACTATCAGATATAGAGTTTGATGATGAGGTAAGATATGATACAGGCATTGGCGAGCTAGACAGAGTTTTAGGTGGTGGCTTAGTTAAAGGTTCTATCGTACTTTTAGGGGGGGAGCCTGGTATAGGGAAGAGTACATTGCTTTTGCAGATATGTCAGTTCATGGGGAAAAGTTATAAGATTTTATATGTTTCAGGGGAGGAGTCAGCACGCCAGATTAAACTCCGAGCGGGAAGGCTAGGGGTTGATACACAAAACCTCTACATATTGACGATAACTGATGCAGAGGTTATTTGTGATACTATATCATCTAAAAAACCCAATATTGTTATAATTGATTCGATTCAAACAATGAATATACAGCAGATTTCATCAAGCCCAGGAAGTATTACACAGGTAAGAGAATGTACTAATTTGTTTATGTATACTGCAAAAACAGAAGAGATACCTATTTTTATAGTTGGTCATGTAAATAAGGATGGTGCAATAGCTGGACCTAAGGTAATGGAGCATATTGTTGATGCAGTACTTTATTTCGAAGGTGAAAGACACTTGAGTTATCGTATTTTGCGGGCAGTAAAAAATCGTTTTGGTTCTACAAATGAGATTGGTGTATTTGAGATGATTGATAAAGGTTTAAGTGAAGTAAAAAACCCATCAGCAATGTTTTTGGCAGGTAGACCGCATAATGTATCGGGTTCATGCGTTTCATGCGTTATAGAAGGCTCAAGACCAATTTTGGCGGAGGTTCAGGCACTTGCCACTAAAAGTGGATTTACAGCCCCAAGAAGAACGACCACAGGATTTGATTATAATAGAATGGCGATAATAATGGCTGTTTTAGAAAAAAGAATGGGCTTGTTTTTTGGAACACTTGATGTATATTTAAACATTGTTGGGGGTTTTAAGCTTGATGAACCTGCGGGTGATTTATCAGTTGCACTTGCACTTTATTCAAGCCTTTTAGATAAGCCGATTAATGAAAAGATGATTGCCTTTGGGGAGATTGGTTTGGGTGGGGAAATACGTTCTGTATCACATGTTGTACAAAGAATTAAGGAAGCAGAAAGAATGGGTTTTGAGATATGCCTTATCCCTAAGCAGTCATTTTCTGGTCTTAGTGCTGATGATTTTAAAATAAGCGTAATTGGTGTATCAAATTTGAAACAGGCGTTTTCAGCATTTGAAAAGTTTTCAATAAATAAGGAACCATTATAATATTAAACCGATTTATTGTATTAAATTAAAAACATAAAGAAAAATATAAAAAAGCAATTGACATTATTGTATAATTTGTTATAATATAAAGAGAGATGTTTATGGTGTTGAAAGGACTGACTGATTGATTATTAAACAGAGAGAAAGCGGTTGGTGTGAGCTTTTTGATAGTTATCAGGTGCTACCCTTGAGCCATTATGCGAAAGCATAACGTATGCCTGCGTTAAGGGCATTAGAGAGGTGTTGTCAAATTTGATAACGCAATTTGGGTGGTACCACGAAGCTTTCGTCCCAATTTTAGGGCGGAAGCATTTTTATTTATAAATAAAAATAAAGGAGTTTAACAATATGAAATGGCATGGAGTTAATGAGTTAAGGGAAATGTTTCTTAAATTTTTTGAGGATAAAGGTCATGTAAGAATGGCAAGCGCATCACTTGTACCACAGGATGATAAAAGCTTGCTACTTATAAATTCAGGTATGGCACCATTAAAAAAGTTTTTTTTAGGACAGGCAGTTCCACCAAGTAAAAGAGTTACGACTTGCCAGAAATGCATAAGAACACCTGATATTGAGCGTGTTGGAAAGACATCAAGGCATGGCACCTATTTTGAAATGCTGGGTAATTTTTCCTTTGGGGATTATTTTAAAATAGAAGCGATTAAATGGGCGTGGGAGTTTTTTACTGAGGTTTTGGATATGCCAAAGGATAAGATATATATTTCTGTTTATGAGGAAGATGATGAAGCATATGATATGTGGACAAAGCAAATAGGAGTTTCTCCTGACAATATGGTTCGCTTGGGTAAAGAGGATAATTTCTGGGAGCATGGCTCTGGCCCTTGTGGTCCTTGTTCTGAATTGCATTTTGATAGAGGTGAAAGTGTTGGTTGTGGTTCACCTGACTGTCAAGTAGGCTGTGATTGTGATAGATTTGTTGAGGTTTGGAATTTGGTGTTCACGCAATTTGATAGCGATGGAAAAGGAAACTATACACCTATGACTAAACCTAATATTGATACAGGTATGGGTCTAGAGCGTTTAGCTTGCATAATGCAGGGGGTGGATAACCTATTTGAAGTGGATACTGTCCAAAATATTATGAAGCATATTTCTAAAATTGCTGGGGT
>JAAYSW010000146.1 GCA_012523875.1 Clostridiales bacterium | reverse complement strand
TTGGCTGTTTTGGTTTGTTTTTGGGTGTTTTGGGGTGGTTATGGGTGTCAAGATGGGTGTCAAAATAATAATTCGCAGATTTCCTTGGTTGAAAGTGAATTGGAGTATCCAGTTTAGATAAACAATCAACCTATCTATCAACCTGTTTTTATACATATTGTGAAAAAGAGATGATCGTATTATGAGAGGATTGCTAAAGCATTTTTAGGAGAAACGTACGTTGGCGGTTAATAAGTTAATTTTTTAATATTGACACAGGGATATGTATCACCCTTAATTTCTTGGAAATATTTTACTTTAAGGGTGATACGAATTCTAAAACTGATAAAATTATTGTAAAAGGAGAGGAAGTTAATGAGAGCATGGGGCACAAAATTATATCAGGATGATATTGCGTGTGAGGTTCGTGATGATTACAAAAAGAAATTGCGTGAAGGCAAAAGCAATAAACAAGTTACGGAAGAGATTTTTGCTGAGTACATAGATATAATTGAGGATGAAGATGATTCAGCAATTTTTTGGTTTGCATTAGCAGATACACAATGGTCATTCGGTAGATTGTTACCTGAAGTAAAAGAAAAAGCACTTGAATTTCTTGGTAATGGGGGAGACGTTCAAAGATGGATAGATGATGGAAATATAAAAGGGGCAGAAGCAAGAAGAAAAATTCTTGAGGATTTAAAACAAAAATTAAATTCGTCTCAGCCCCCGGAAAAGAAGTTTTCTATACCCAGAATCTATAAGTGTGAGTGGAAAATGGGTGATGTATTTGCCTATAAATTGGAAAGTAATATTGCAGAACAAAATGGGTTATGGGGTAGGTATTTATTATTACAAAAAGTGGATGAAGGAAGGTGGTATCCAGGTCACACCATTCCGATAGTCCGTGCCCGTATTTCAGATTCAACTGATTTACCATCACTGCAAAATTCTAATAGTTTGGAATATATAAAAATAAGTAGAAAACAACAAGAAAAAGGGGTGAAGTACGGTTACCTATTTAGAATTCCAACAACCTCAAAGAGGATAATTCCTAAAAAGTTGATTTATCTAGGCAAAGCAGAAATTGCTCCACCTTTGAATGAAGATATGCCAACTAATGAACATAATTACTTCAATTTCGCATGGAAAGACCTTGAAAGCAGGTTAATAGATAGATATTGTCAATATAATTTAGTTATCTAATATATGTTTCATGAAACGATTCACCCCACTAAATGTCAATTAAGCGGGGTGAATTTTAAATAATGGAAATGAAATTAGTTGATTGTTTTAACGATAAATATGATATAATATAATTAGGCACGATGTGTTCGTCGTAGGGAGGGATAATGATTCGTAAGCGTCAAACAATATGCACCTACACATCACCGCGAATCCGTGATATACTGTAGAAAAACAGAAAGGCAGAAATGCAAATGAGCGAAACGGAAAAATGGGCGAAACTTGTACAAGAGTTCAGGGAAAGTGGAAAAAGTCAGAGAGTATGGAGTGCGGAACAAAGAATTAAGAGGAGCA
>JAAYSW010000145.1 GCA_012523875.1 Clostridiales bacterium | reverse complement strand
CTTGTTTTACTTCTAAAGATAAACTGCCACCTGAATCCCAACTCACTAGCCTATGCTAACCATAAGATTAAAATAAAAGCTATTGTAATTAGCTACGAATCTAACCCCCAGTCGCCCAACTATTAGTCTCAGAACCCCCCAAGCTATCCCTAAAGGATCTCCAACAATCACATTCTCCTCCCCCACACTGCGGCAACTATTCACATAACTACTCGCCAAAATACTTGACACCCTAGGGGTCTTACCATATGCCCTACACTCACTATACATATAATTAAACCAAGCCTTCTCTTGAGTTGAATAACTGTCTGGTGGTGTGTCATACCTATCCCCATTAACACCAACTTCAGACCAAGGATCTTGCCAATCCACTGTCTGGGCTGGTGGCTGTTAGATATAATGTACCTCTATCCTAAAAGCTATGCTATAACTCAACTTTTATCTTGAAACGTACAGTTACATCAAATATTACCTGTTACTAAAGCTCAAAACATCACTCCCTCACTAAAACAGAAAATATCAATCCCCATCCAGTCCGTGAAACAACCTAAATATATACGCCTTCTCCTCAACTGCAAACATATGCTCAATCAAATCATCTGAAACACATGGCAGCAATATAACATCTGCACCACGCCCTCTTAATTCCCTTGCCCTCGCAATTGCTACATCTGGATCATCTACACTGTATCCTATTCCATAGTCAATAATCTCGCTACCATCCCGTTTCATTACAACTAAAAGTAAGATATTGCCCTTATTACGCTCTCTTAACTCATTTAAATCCACAACCACACCTCCTTACCTTACTATGGTTTACTGTTTTATTAATTATATCAATATATATATGAATATTATAAATTCTCTCTCCCTTTCGATGGAAAGATACACACCAAAAACCCACCGTAAACGCCCCGTAGTTTTATACAGGCACATACCCCATAAAAACCAAAGAACGCATTTAACAGGCATTTGTGCAGGCGTGAGGGCATCAAGGATACCATACAGTTTGTTTTATAAAAGAAAACCGAAAAAGCCAAGAGCAATTTAACGATATGCTCTTGGCTTTTTTATTTACAAAAATGCATCTTCAGTTAGAGATTATTTTCTCAGTTGAAGTTTAGTTAAGCTGATCTTAAATTATTCTATCCCTAGAACGAGTAAGCCTTAACTGAGAATTTTGATGAGAATGAAAAAGCAGTCTTCAAGAATTGCCACACAAACTCCAAGATCAATAAAATTTGGAGAGATCTCAAAAGGCAAACCAGCATCAAAAAACAATGCTACTACATCAATATCCCCTTTGTTTGCCCTGCACAACTAAACCTATATAAACTGGATTGCTAATAATGCGATTAATCGAAAAATCCTTCCATAACTTAGAGTTAGAATCATGTGAATTCTTATACCTTAATCCCTTCAACCTTTTATACTCAGTAGGATTAGGTACTCCCTCTTCATTTAAACGCCTTGCTATATTTGTGTTTCCCAAACCTGATATATAGAGTTTAAATATGTATCTTACAATTTTAGCTGCCTCTTCATCTATAATCAAATGCCCCTTTTGATTTGGATCTTTCTTATATCTATAAGGTGCAAACGAACCATAGAAATACCCCTCCTTTCGCTTGTGCTCGAAAACTGACTTAATAGACTTAGACTGATCCTCAAGGAACCACTCATTAACCATACCATTAATCTGACGTGATTTCTTATTGCCTTCTATAGCCGTATCGGAATTATCCACAATACTGACAAAACGAATACCCCAAATAGGAAACAAATGGTTGATATACTTTTCTACTAATTCTAACTCTCTTGTGAATCTGCTTTGTGCTTTACATAAAATAATATCAAACTTCTTTGCCTTTGCATCGGCTATCATATTATTAAACTGTGGACGTTTCCTATCCGAACCTGAAAAGTTATCATCACTATAGATGGCATATACTTCCCGATTCTGTAAAGTCGCATACTGTATAAGCATATTCTTTTGGTTCTGAATGCTTCTGCTATCATCCTCTGGATTAACTTTATCTCTATCTTCTTCAGACAAACGGCAATATATAGCCACCCTATCCAGCATTCTTACCCCCTTTTACGTTTAATTTCAAGTATTAATTAACTCTATTTTATTTACGCTCTACACTCTTATGCAACTGCATCCTCCTCGATAATGTTCCTAACTTCTTCATGTTGATTTATTACCTTAGTAAACAAATCAAGAAGTTTCTTAGCACGTGCCTCTGTATCCTCGTTCTGAAAACAGGACTCACAAATAACTGTTACTTTTTTACCCATACTATCACCACCTTGCTCTATATTTATGAATATATAATTATTCTTATCACTAACAAATTACTTAATACTGCCGTTTATTTAATAAATAATCTTAGTGCGTGGAATAGTGACTTATAATGCAATATAATAACCTTATTTTGATGTCTTTATAGATAAACAATACTCTTAAATGGTTATTTAAGTTCATAATCTTATTCTTAAGTTTTACAAATACACCCTAAGAATAGCAACTCTATATTACAAGTTATAATATGTAGGTTATGCTTATATTTAACTCCTCTGTATTGCAAATTTTATTTCTGGATAAAGAAAGCAACCCAATCTTATAATTAAGTTGCTTTTTACAAACTTTATTGCACTGCTAGACAGCTTCTTCACAAGTTACCCCTTAAATAGAAATAGCTTAAGGGGATTATAGTAGGTTGTCTTTTTAATATTTAATTCTCGCATAGCATCAACTGAACGAATTTCACCATCCTTAACTCTTTTTATAACTGAATACCAACCCTCAGGAACACTAGCTTTAGATCTACTAAATATAGCCAAGGTTAGCAAGGGTTTAATAATCCACGAACGGTTCTACAATAACATCAGTTTTTATTAAATCAAATATAGTTTATATGGAAACAGTAATGTACTACAAAACCTTATATGATTTAATGTTAGTAACGACAAAAACAAAGTATCAAAAAGTAGTTGCAATTCATGAATATTATAACATCAGGAGCAAGGTTTCTTCAACGTGTATTAAAATATTCTTTAGCCTTATAAGAGTCGTAAACAAGTGGGTAAAGTTTGAAATAAAGAAGAGAACTGCAATGAAATTAATGCCCTATGAAAGAGCGGCATATCCAGATCAAAAGGTGCAAATTGACGTAAAATTCGTTCCAAGTTATTGCGTTTCAAATGGGCAAAAATACTACCAGTATACAGCAATAGATGAGCGCACAATGATTTTGTCACGTTGCGACGTGACAGTCCTGAAGTAACCATAATATTTTCTGCAGAAAATATCACGGTTACTTCAGGGGAATTATCAAATTTATATTTTTTTGGAGTAAGTGTCACCTATCATTGAATATTCAACAATTTTACGTGAGGCTATAATAAAAATCTTGATTTTTGCTGAAAATAGGTGTATAATAATATAGTTTATAACGAATTTTTACTTGGAGGTAAAAAATGAGTAAAAGCTTTCAGCATTTAATTGATTTAAATGATTATCCTATTCCATGGTGGAATAAAATCATCAAGCTAGGACATGATATCAAAAATAATCCACATAAATATTCTGATGTTTGTAAGGGGAAAATAATGGCTACCCTATTCTATGAGCCGTCAACTAGGACACAAATGTCATTCCAAACTGCTATGATAAGGCTTGGGGGCAATATTATAGGTTTTGATAACCCAACAAGTTCTTCTGTTTTTAAGGGTGAAAGCTTAAAGGATACTACAAAAGTAATTAGCAGTTATTCTGATGTTTTAGTTATCCGTCACCCCTCAGAGGGGGCAGCTAAGGCCGCTTCATTAACTAGTGATTGCCCTGTTATTAATGCGGGGGATGGTGGGCATCTTCATCCAACACAAACTTTAACTGATTTATTAACACTTGTTGAGGAAAAAGGTAGACTCCATAATCTTGTGGTTGGGCTATGTGGGGATTTAAAGAATGGCAGAACAGTTCATTCACTTTGCAAAGCATTATCATGTTATCCTAATAATCAATTTGTATTAATATCGACGGAAGATTTGAAACTACCAGCCTATGTTAAGGATGTTCTTACAGTGAATAATTGTAAGTTCACAGAAGTTTTATCATTAGATGAAGCTATTTCAGAACTAGATGTTTTATATATGACAAGAATCCAAAAAGAACGTTTTCCATCCATTGAGGAGTACTTAGCTGAAAAAAACACATACATACTTGATAGAAAGAAAATGCTGAATGCACCTAGAGATATGATTGTTCTTCATCCATTACCGAGAGTTGAGGAGATTACCGTTGAGGTTGATGATGATGAACGAGCATTATATTTTAAACAAGCTGAATATGGTGTTTATATTAGAATGGCTTTAATTGATACGATTCTTAAATCAAAAAAAGGCTTGCAAAACTTAGTTGGACAAACATATCTAGGTGTATCCTGCTCGAACCAAAGATGTATAACAAATAGTGAGCATTATCTTCCTAAAAGTTTCAGTGGTATTGGTGATATTGTCGAATGTGAATACTGTGACGAGAGAGTCTTACTTAAATAATATAAAAATAAAACCCTGTATTTCCGTTAAGAAAATACAGGGTTTTTATATAATTCCTTATTTTATATCTGCTTTCCATAAGCCATGTAGATTACAATATTCAAAAGCTGCGATAGCCTTATCATCTACCAATGAAAAAGTAGCTGATGGTTTGTCTCCAGGTTTCAGACTCTTTCTCTGTCCACCATTTTCAGTCTGTAAGTAAATCCATTGAATATAATGCTCATCAACCATTGGATGTTCAACTGAACCGACCTCAATCTTGATTGTGTCCCCATCAATTGTAACATCAGGAACATGCTTTTCTTGAGCGGCGTCAACTGTATTAGGTACTAATTCCTCCATTTTTTCACCACAACAAATCATAGGTACACCAGCCTCTTGGATCAATCCTACAATATTACCACAATGGCTACAAATAAAAAACTTTTGATCAGACATAACAACCTCTCCTTTAAACAAATAATAATAATATTATTTTTAAATAATATTATTAACATTATAACACAAATTTACTGGTTGTCAATTAACATAGTGTTAATTCTATTTATTTAGTATGCTTTTTATTTGTAAGGCATAAATATATTATTAATATTACTCTAACATCTGATTTCTCATAATCTCTATCAACTTTTTTTCACGCCTTGAAACTTGAACCTGTGTCATATTTAAAACTTTTGCAGTTTGAGTTTGGGTTTGGCTTTTATAATATCGTAAATACAAAAGCATCCTGTCTGGTTTATCCAACTTACTCATTACTTGCCTAAGCGATAAGAGATCAGCAATTTCTTCATCAGGTGCTTGTATTGGTATGTCGATTTGTGATTCACCGTCTTCATTTGTTTCAGTCAAAGATATAAGCGGCATCCCTGCTGATAATGCTTCAATCACTTCTGACTCTGTTGCATTTACCCTTTCACAAAGCTGATTTATTGTTGGTTCATGTCCATATAATTTTATAAAACATTCCCTATCCCTCGATATCTTCACAGAAAGCTCCTTAACACTTCTGCTTACCTTTATTGCACCACCATCCCTAAATTGTCGCTTAATCTCTCCTAAAATTACAGGCACAGCATAGGTTGAAAACTTCACCCCACGATCAATATCAAAAGCTTTAACAGCTTTTAATAAGCCAATACACCCTGCAGAGTAAAGGTCATCATATTCAATTCCTCTACCTCGAAAACGATTAGCACAAAGTCTAACCAATCCAAGGTGATCTTCAGCCTGAATTTTTATACTATTCATTCTAATCCCCACAAGAAGTAAGTTTTTTTCTCATTATTATTGTTGTACCACTACCAAGTTTGCTCCGTACTGATAGCTTGTCCATAAAGCTTTCCATAACGGCAAAACCAAGACCTGCCCTTTCTTCGTCTGCTGCTGTTGTAAAAAGTGGCTCCATTGCTTGTTTTATATCAGGTATTCCGCATCCTCTATCCCTTATTTTTATGTAGACCTCATTATCCTCCAGTATTCTCACACATATATCAATTGTACCAATTGTTCCCCTATACGCATGAACAACACAGTTAGTAACAGCCTCAGAAACAGCAGTCCTAATATCTGCTATTTCATTAATTGTGGGGTCTAATTGCGTTACAAAAGCACTAACCGCTGTTCTAGCAAAACTTTCGTTTACCGACTTACTCATAAATTGTATTTTCATCTCATTTATTATTTTCAAACCTTTTTCCTCCTGAAATCAGCTTTTTATAGTTGCCAAACGATCTATTCCTGATAATCTCATTACCTTTGATATTTGCTGTGAAGCTCCTTCTATAGCTATTTTACCATCAACCCCTTGCATTACCTTAAATCTTCCTATAACAAGCCCTATTCCAGAGCTATCCATAAAGCTCACCTGTGAAAAGTTTAATATTAATTCTTGTGGATGATTTTCAAGTATTGCTGTATCAATCTTTTCACGTATACCTTTGGCTGAATGATGATCTATTTCACCTGATAAAATTGCAGTTATTTTTTCTGATCCTACTATCAGCTTTACTGACATTTTTATTACCTCCTGTGAATTATTAATAATATTCTAGTACAAATCATATGATTATTTTGTAGAATGCTGTAAGTTGATTTAAAAAATAATTATGGTAAACTTTATATTAAGAATTGCTTGTGTTATTAATAGTTTATTCAACACATGTTAATTAAAATTATGTATAATTATATGTATGTATTTTGTTCTTTAAACTTAATTAAGGGGGATTTTTATGTTAAAAAAAGTATTAGCAACTGCTACTTCTGTTATGGTTTTTATGACATCATCTTTCAGCATTAGCTCTGTTGCAAATTCCACGGTGGATTCTAACTATCGAAAGCTTATTAGCTATGTGGTAACGGATGGCTCAACTTCTAATGGTTGGACATATGGTACTAATCTTGAGGTTTCAAACGGCGTATTGCCTATTGACCAAAACATTAAGTTCGGAAGCAATCCATCGCTTAGGGTTAATGTTACAGGTGAATCATCATGGTGGGAATCCATGCTAACAGTACGAGGCTGGTGTTCACATGATTTCACACAATACGAAGAGAACGGTTATATAGAATTTAATGTTATTGGTGATATGGGTGGAGAAACTTTCAGTATCGGTCTGAAGGACAATAATTTTTCAAGAATCGGTAAACTAGAGGAGGCATCATACCTTCCTATAAGTAATTACACAAGCATAACCAATGATTGGCAACAAGTTAAGATTCCTCTAAAGGATTTTACTGCTGAAAACCCAAACCTTGACTTAAGATACATAACTTGTGTGCTTATAAGTGGAAGTAATGATTCACCCCAAAAATTCTGGTTTAACGGATTGACAATAGATTCACCTGATTTAGAAAAATCCTATGCTGAAATAAAAGTAAATCAGATAGGATTTGTACAAAAATCAGAAAAATATGCGTTGGTATCAGGGTTTAGAGAAGAATTAACTGCTGATGTAGGTACTACCTTCTATATTGTAAATTCAGATACAGAAGAAATTTCATATAGTGGAGAGCTTACTCTTGTTTCGGAATTTGATGCAAGAGATTCAGGCGAAAAGGTTTTAAGGGCTGATTTTACTGAACTCGAGG
>JAAYSW010000144.1 GCA_012523875.1 Clostridiales bacterium | reverse complement strand
TAATATAATATAAGATATACAAAACACAAACATTTATGGAGGGTTTAATGTCATGAGTAGATTATATAATTTCAGTGCTGGTCCTGCAATTTTACCTGAAGAGGTTTTGAAAATTGCTGCTGACGAAATGCTTGAGTATAAAACGAGTGGGCAGTCAGTTATGGAAATGTCTCATCGTTCTAAGGAATATCAAGCTATTTTCGATGAATGTGAGGCAGTTTTAAGGGAAGTAATGTCCGTGCCTGATAACTATAAGGTTTTATTTTTACAGGGCGGTGCATCTTCACAATTCGCTATGGTACCACTTAATATTATGAATAAATCGGGTAAGGCTGATTTTGTTATAACTGGACAATGGGCTAAAAAGGCTTATAATGAAGCGAAGCGTTATGGTGAGTGTAAGGTAATAGCATCATCTGATGATAAAACTTTCTCATATATTCCAAGGCTTGATAAATCAACATTTACTGCTGATGCAGATTACTTCCACATTTGCCAAAACAATACTATATATGGCACACGTTTCTCCAGCCTTCCTGATACAGGAAATGTACCCCTCGTTGCAGATATGTCCTCCTGTATCCTTTCAGAACCTATTGATGTTTCTAAATACGGGATTATTTATGCTGGGGCACAGAAAAATATGGGTCCTGCTGGTTTGACCGTTGTTATTATTCGTGAGGATTTAATCGGAAATGCTAAGGACTTTACTCCTACAATGTTCAATTATAAAACGCATTCTGACAATGGCTCAATGTTTAATACTCCTCCAACCTATGGAATTTACATTTTAAAGCTTGTTTTAGAATGGATTAAATCAAATGGTGGCTTAACTGCCATGAAAACTCATAACGAAACTAAGGCTGCTATACTTTATGATTTTCTTGATAGCTCTAAAATGTTTAAAGCTACAGTTGAGGGCAAGGATCGCTCAATTATGAATGTAACTTTTGTTACGGGTAATGATGAACTTGATGCAAAATTTGTTTCAGAAGCTAAAAAACAGGGATTAATAAATCTTAAAGGACACCGTTCAGTTGGTGGTATGAGGGCATCTATTTATAATGCTATGCCAATAAAGGGTGTAGAAAAGCTTGTCGAGTTTATGAAGGAATTCGAGGCTGCAAACGCTTAATCACAATTAACCATTTAAGGAGTTGCTATTATGTTTAATATTCAAACACTAAACGAAATCTCTAATATCGGTACGGATATTTTCGATAAAAAGATGTATAATATCTCGAATTCAATTGAGAACCCTGATGCTATTATGGTTCGTTCAGCTGGTATGCATGATATGAAATTCGGTTCAAACCTGCTTGCAATTGCAAGGGCTGGTGCTGGTGTGAATAATATTCCCGTCATGGAATGTACCGAACAAGGTATCTGTGTTTTCAATACTCCAGGAGCTAATGCAAACGCTGTTAAAGAACTTGTTATCGCTGGTTTGCTCCTCTCATCAAGAAAAATTACTGATGCAATAGCTTGGGTTCCATCGCTTAAAAATGAGGGCGATGCTGTTGGTAAACTTGTGGAAAAGGGGAAATCACAATTCGCAGGCCCTGAAATAATGGGTAAAACCCTCGGTATAATAGGTCTAGGTGCTATTGGTGCTTTGGTTGCAAATGTTGCTTTGCATTTAGGAATGAATGTTATCGGTTGTGACCCATTCCTATCAGTTCACTCTGCATTAAAATTATCACCAAAGGTTAAAGCAGTAAAAAATGCTGATGATGTTTATAGCGAGGCTGATTATATCTCACTTCACCTTCCTTTTAATGCTGATACTAAGGATTTTGTAAATACTGCAGTTCTAAATAAAATGAAGGATAATGTAAGAATATTAAATTTTGCAAGAGGGGAACTTGTTAATGACGCAGATATGATAGCTGCTCTTGAAAGTGGTAAGGTTGGTTGCTATGTCACTGATTTCCCTAATGCTAGTGTTATCGGTGTAAAAGGTGTTATTGCCATCCCCCATTTGGGTGCATCAACCCCTGAAAGCGAAGATAATTGTGCAGTTATGGCTACAAACCAGCTTATTGATTATATTGAAAATGGTAATATTAAGAATAGTGTTAATTTACCTGATGCTGAAATGGTTGCAGTTGGCACAAAAATATGTATTATACACAAGAATATTCCATCAATTATTTCACAAATTACAGCTTCCCTTGCTAACTTTGGCTTAAATATTGAAAATATGCTTAATAGAAGTAAAAAGGACTATGCTTATACAATGATTGATGCTTGTGGCGGTAATGTTACGGATGAAATTGTTTCAAGCATTGGTGATATTGATGGAATAATTAAAGTTAGAGTTATTTAAGTTTAATTTATTTAATAATCTCTATTATTTTTCACATAAATCTAAATAAGAATATAAAGCACAAGGCTACTGATTACTTCAGTAGCCTTATATTTCTTCATAATTTAATTTTTCTAATCGCATTCTAACTCCTCCGCTTTCATATAAACTTCATAGGGAACAGCATAAAGCTTTCCATTACAGCGTACGATAGAGGAACGCTTAGCAGCCTTTGCTAGAGCTGCCTTGCCAAAAAGACCTAATTTCAGCTCTTCATAAATATGGATATTTACCCTCTTACCCATTTCCGGACTCATTCTCCTAATATCCATAAAATCACATCCTCCCAATTAACTAATACATAAATAATCAAACTTCCTTTCGTCATTATTTTTGTCTATACTAAGATTATATGTTTCACTATTGATATTATATCAAGTCTTTTTGTACTTATTATTAATTTTCTGTGAAATAGATAAAAATTATTTCTTTAAGCAATTATTTTTGTGCATATTCTACAAGGTAATAACATTTATGTATACCTATTCAACAAATATCCCCTAAAATGTTCATATTAAAATCATAGTAATTTTATAACTTTTTTGTTCCCTTTTATCATATAAATATAAAACTGTAACAATATATATGTATAATACATATTATGGGTTAACTTATATTAGATAGGAGTGGGCATATGTTAAGTCAAAAAAAGTACGTAACCTTATCCCTTGAACAGCATTTATTTTTTGCTAGATTAATGAAGGAACACGCAATCTTCATGGTAGCTGGTCTTACGGATGTTAACGAAGATTTTAAAAATGCAGCAGACACCTTTAAAGAATACTTTGAGGGAGTGCTGTCAAATGTTGTGGGAATAAGTAATGGTTTTATTAGGCCGAATGTTTTAGCTTCAAATGAATTAATTACTGATTATACACTTGGTTCAGAAAGGAAAACTGAGGCATTTACAGGCATTAAAATTAATAGTAGCATCACAATAAGCGAAGCAAAGTTATATACCCCTAGCAGAGCAAATTTAACCCCTGAACTATATGATTATGTTGTTAATCTAAATAGCTATGTAAAAAGGTTGCTGGATAATTATATTAAATTTATAGAGGATTTATATAATGCACAGGTATCATGCAATATCTTTATCTCTTATTATCCGCTACTAATTGAACATCTTATAGATGAAACAAGGGAGTATCGTAATCATGTAGAGCAAATTGATCGTGGTGAAGATTTGGATAATATAAATGTAATAAGAAAGGAAATATTCTGGGATGAGATTATGATGGAGCACGCTTTGTTTATAAGAGGTATGCTTGATCCAACAGAGAATGATTTAATACTGACTGCTAATGATTTTACAAATGAATTTAATGATTTATTGAATGCAGCTAGACGTGCAAATGAATTTACAATAGCTGCTGTTACCGATAATACACTCTCCTCCACCCTCAAATTGAGAGATTTTAAAGAATCGGCGACTAAGGGTATTGCAAGCTGTAAAATTAGATCTATTATCCTCCCATTGCTAGCTGACCATGTATTGCGTGAAGCTAATCATTATATCAGATTGCTACAAATGAGTAAGGAAATGTTTTAAGTTGTTTTATTATACCATAATACTAAACTCAATCCAGCCCTACTTAAAGTGAATAATCTCTCCTGATACTTACTTTAACCCCATAGGTTTTTTATATGATAAAACCGACACTTAATGTGTCGGTTTTATCATATTAAGGTAGATTCTACTTAGGCTTTTTCATTTCCCATTTTTTTATCCCCATCCAAGCTGTTTTCTACACTATCTACAGAAAGTTTAACTTTCTTTGCACCATCAATTTCGATTAGTTTGCCTAAATCTATAAACTTTATATTTACTTTTCCCCTTTGTATTAAAATATACAAAACTAATAGCATTAAACAAATAATAGAAATCACTGACCCAAGGGCTAACCCAGGAACATGATACGAGAATTCAAGCGTGTTTTCTCCTTGAGGTATAACTACAGCAAGCAGGTAATTTCCTATTTTATGGGTGGGTAGCTTCCTCCCATTGCATTTAACTGCCCAACCACCATCATTAGGTATTGAAGTATAAAGTATTCCTTCACCATCAGAATTTACTCTACATTTTATTTTTGTATCCGTAGCTTTGATAATTTGAGCTGAATTCTCATTTAATTTATTATAACACTCATAAAACTTTTCTTCATTAACCCTAAATACATCTATCCCCCAAGCACCAGATTTTGCGTCTTCTATATCAATATATATATCCACAATATCCCCAGCTTTAACTTTACCGATAGCTTTAAGTGGTTCCCTTGAAGCATCAAATCTTCTTACTATGCCATTAACTCCTATACCTATTTCACCTTTTTTAAAGCCTTGCTCTAAGCATAAAACCTGTTCTTCACTTATTTCATAGCTAAATTTAAATTTAACGGGGCTATTAGGGTCTAATTTAGTATAAAGTTGTTTTTCCCAATCATCATTATAGGCTAATTCAGCATTTGTTGCAGTAGCAGAATCATATGAAACTCTTTCATATACATTAACTTCTTCTCCCATTGCAGAATTTAAAAAGTCATTATGAACATCAATAGCCTTTCTCTTGCTACCATCAGCTTTCCATTTCATTAAATCGCTATTAACCATAAATGCAATAGGTAAAGCAGTTTCATTTTCTAATATCTTAAAATTATCACCACTATAAATTTCATTCATTCCTGCTAGTTCAAGACTATTAGTTTTATCCGTTATATATTTTATTGAAAAGAAGGAATTTAATAT
>JAAYSW010000143.1 GCA_012523875.1 Clostridiales bacterium | reverse complement strand
CTTGAGCCTAGAATTATAAAATAAAGAATATTTAAGGAGGTAGCATTATGCAATTTGTATTAGTAACAGGATTATCAGGTTCAGGTAAATCGGTTGCAATGAGTGTAATGGAGGACATAGGATTTTACTGCATTGATAATATGCCACCTCAATTAATAGAAAAGTTTGCTGATATTTGTTTACATTCGGAAGGAAAGCTTGAAAGAGTTGCAGTTGCTGTAGATATCCGTTCAGGGGATAAATTTGATGATATTATCAATAGTATAGAGAGCATTAAGAATACTGGATTAGACGTAAAGGTTTTATATCTTGAAGCTAATAATGAAGTTTTGTTAAAGCGTTATAAGGAAACTAGAAGGAAGCATCCGCTTGATTCAAAATTTCATGGAAGTTTGCATAGTGCAATTGCATATGAAAGAGAGCAGTTGAATGCATTGAGGGAAATTGCTAGCTACTATATTGATACCTCATATCTATCTAATGGCAAGCTAAAAGAGCAGATTATTAGCATCTTTTTGGAGAAAGCAAGCGATTCCATGATGATACAGGTTATGTCATTTGGCTTTAAATATGGCTCAACAACAGAAGCAGATTTGATTTTTGATGTGAGATGCTTACCTAATCCATTTTATATAAAAGAGTTAAAAAAGCTTACAGGTTGTGATACAAGTGTTCGTGATTATGTTATGGGGTTTGAGCAATCACAAGAGCTTTTAGTAAAGCTAAAGGACTTATTAGATTTCCTTATACCGCTTTATGTACGGGAGGGAAAAAGCCAGCTTATAGTTGCATTTGGATGCACCGGTGGAAAACATAGGTCTGTAACATTTGCAGAGTATATAGCTGACTACTTAATTAATAAAGGCTTGCGAGTGCATAAAAGTCATAGGGATATTACAAAAGATAGATAGCGAGTATGAGGGGGTGGTGGGAGTATGTCATTCTCTAATGTGGTAAAAGAGGAACTAAGTTTAACTGCAACCGATAAGGATAAGAGATTCACCTGCCTTTATGGTATATTGCTATTTTGCAAGCAATTCAGTAGTGATATGGTTAATTTGCAGACAGAAAGCGAGAGTTTAGCAAATCTATACCCAAAACTTGTAAACGAAGTGTTTAATGGTGAGATTAAAATAAGATATGATGAAATACAGAAAACAAGAGGAAAAAACCTTCATTGCTTTTTGATTGATGATAAAAAAGGCATGAATAAAATAATGAAATTCTATAAAATTAATCCTGATAAACGAGAGATAAATCATATAAATATTGTTAATAATAGTGTGGGTTTATTTACAGCAGGAGTTTTCCTAACCTGTGGTAGCATCAATGATCCGAATAAAGAATACCACCTTGAATTTGTAATCCCAACGGAGCAGCTTTATTTGGATTTTAGCAAGGTTTTGGAATCCTTAGGATTTGTAGCGAAAATGGTTAGGCGTAAGAAGGACTATGTTTTATATATAAAAGATAGTGAAGAAATTGAGGATATGCTTACCTTTATGGGGGCACAGCAGTCCACATTAGATATAATGAATATTAAGATTCTTAAGGATGTACGAAATAGGGCTAATAGAATAGCAAATTGTGACGCAGCAAATATTGATAAGGTTATTATGGCATCAACAAGGCAGATTAATGATATTAAGTTTATCGAAAAGAATATTGGTCTAAATAATATTGCCCCCGATTTAAGGGAGGTTGCAGAATTGCGACTCGATAATCCTGAGCTTAGTTTAAAGGAAAT
>JAAYSW010000142.1 GCA_012523875.1 Clostridiales bacterium | reverse complement strand
TGTTTTATTTAGAATAATATTAATTCTTATTTTATATTATACATCAAAATCAAGCAATTGTCAAATCACCCCTATCTTGATACTTTATTCTCAGAAAATATAATAGAAGTGAAGGGAGTGCAGGGAAATGGATGAAGCAAGAAATTATAATAGGAGTTATAAGGAACAAACAATAAGGACCGCTAGTGAGATTGGCAACATGTTTCGCCATCAGCCATCAAAGGTATGCCAAAAGGAAAGGCGATGTTTTCACATACATATTGACTTCCTCCATTGGAGTTAAATGGGGATTATCGGTAATAATAAAATAAACCCACGTATTAACGTGAGTTTATTTATGTTTGGTTGGGATAGATGGATTCGAACCATCGGAATGACGGAGTCAAAGTCCGTTGCCTTACCGCTTGGCTATATCCCAGTGTAAATCAAATTTAACGACTTAACTATTATATCAGAAGTATAGAAATAATGCAAGCCTTTCCTTGTAATTCATCATTATGCATAATTATTTGCTCAAATTAATAGTATGATTGTGCAATTATCCTTCATATTATATGTTAATTCATTCTTATTATTCATATAATTAATAATAATTTGTATGGAGCTAGTATTTTAAAATATTAGCTCCATACAATGTAATTCCATAAATATAATAAATTAATGCAATCAACCAAGATAAACTAAATTTATTATTATGATTACCATGCTATTAGCTTTTATATGAGGAAATGCACTTAATTACACAAGATTTTATTACTCATTACTTCCAAGCTTTGCAGCAGTCAGGGTGTTTTTCATTAACATCGCTATTGTCATGGGGCCAACACCGCCTGGTACAGGAGTTATGTACCCTGCTTTCTTTGAAACAGTTTCAAAATCAACATCACCACAAAGCTTTCCATTTTCAAGTCTATTCATTCCTACATCGATAACAATTGCTCCCTCTTTGACCATGCTATCTGTTATAAAATTTGCTCTACCAACAGCTGCAACTATAATATCAGCCGTTTTACATATTTCTGCTAGATTAATTGTCCTTGAATGGCAAATTGTAACAGTTGCATTTTTATGCAATAGCAACATGGACATTGGTTTTCCTACAATATTACTCCTACCTACTACAACAGCTGATTTACCTGAAATATCAACACCCGTACTATCTATAAGTTCCATTACACCTGATGGCGTACATGGTAAGAAAGCAAAATCACCTATCATTATTTTTCCAACATTAAATGGATGAAAAGCATCAACATCCTTATCAGGAGAAATTGAATTAATGATTGTATTCTCATCAATATGATTAGGTAAAGGTAATTGGACTAAGATTCCATTAACTTTATCATCATTATTAAGAACATCAACTAAATCCAAAAGTTCCTGTTGAGTAACATTTTCATCCAATGCATATTCATATGAATTAAATCCAACTTCCTCACAAGCCTTTTTTTTAGAATTAACATAAACTCGTGAAGCTGCATCATTACCAACAATTATAACTGCAAGACCAACGGTAATCCCCTGTTCTTTTAATTTTATTGTTTCACCATAAACTTCTGCCTTAACTTTTGCTGAAATTTCTTTACCATTTATCAGTTTAGCCATTTTCCTTGTCCTCCAAAGTATTTATATCATTTTCAGTAGTATCAATATCAATATCTTTATCAACTATATTTTTATTATTACTAACTTTATCTTCCTTGCTTTCAGAACTTTCATCTGTCGTTGTTTTATTACCTATTCCAGAACCTCTTTTAGCGTTTTTTAGTTTTTCTTCCGCTTCTAGTAGAATCTGTTTTGACTCCTCTGTATCACAGTAAAGGACATAATCCTCACCCATATTTTTCACTTTTCTATCCAGAACAATTAAAAGTGTAACCGATGCTATAACACAAATAGCTGCTAAAACTTGTGAAACTCTTAAGTTGCCTAACATAAGGCTATCTGTTCGTAAGCCCTCAATAAAGAATCTACCTAAACCATACCAACCAGCATACATAATAAATAACTGACCGTCATATTTTCTACGCTTTGAAAACCATGCAAGCAAGCCAAATCCAATCAAGCACCATATTGATTCATAAAAAAAACAAGGATGAACAGGTAAGCTTGCATCCAAACCAGCATTTTTTAATTGATTAGTGTGTTCTAAGGAAGCTGTCATATAATATATTTGTTCTTGAATTCTTCCACTAGACATACCAAATATTGAATTTGTATTGTAGCCAAAAGCCTCATGATTAGTGAAGTTACCCCATCTACCAACACCTTGTCCAATCAAAAACCCCATTCCTGCAATATCAAGCAAAGGTAAAAATTTAACCCTCCTCCATTTAGCAACAAGAGCAGCAGCAAGGATGGCTCCTATTATTCCACCATATATAGCAAGACCACCATTTCTTATATTAAAAATACTTTTTAAGTCACCGCTATAATTTTCCCAATCTACAATTACAAAGTATAGCCTAGCACCTATAATACCACCTATCATGCCAGCAAAGATACAATCTATTGCTTTATCAACATCTAAACCAAATTTTTTCATCTGTGAAAAGCCATAAATCATAGCTAGAATAATGCCTAAAGCTATAATTATGCCATACCACTTAACAGTTAAACCAAAGATTGTGAATGCATCACTATTAACCGTAATATCTATGCCAAGTTTAGGGAAAACAACCTGATTATAATCCAAATTATTTAATTCTGTCATCATATACCTCCAATTTTAAACTTTTAACTCTCTACTATTGAAAGTGTAACTTTTTCAGTATCCAAATTTTCACAAAAGCTTTTTTGTATATCTTCATAAGTCATTTCAGACATAATTTTAACTGTATCAAAAGGATTTACTCCAGCAAAATACGAATTAATAAGTGTACTAGCCACAGCCTCAACATTATTGTATTCCCTTATAACCTGCCCATAAGTTGATTTCTTAATGCTTTCATAATGTTCACGATCAAGACCATTAACTTTAATACTTTCAACTTCCTTTATGATTTCCATTAGTACTTTACGAGGTTGACTAGATTCTCCTGAAAAAATTACCATAAAAAATCCATCTCCATTAAACACACCTGTTGAAAATGTAGAATTTATAAGCCCCTCATCTGTTAATCTTTTATAAAGTGGTGATGCCGCATCTGATAAAACATTTAATGCAACATCAAGTTCGATTTCTAATTTCAAGTTTTCATAACCACTTCTAGGTTTTATCTTAAAACCAATATTGAACATTGGTGTTCCAACAGGTAAATTCTCAACAACCTCACTCTTTACAATCTCACTCGGCTCATCAAGAAAGACTGTTTCTAGTTCTAAGTTTTCACTTTCTTTTAAACATCTATTCGCAATTTCTATAACTTCTTCTACTCTAGCTTTCCCAGCCACAACTAAAACCATATTATTAAGATTATAAAATGTGTTGTAACATTTATATAGCAAATCCGCATCAATTTTAGCTATACTTTCTATGGTTCCAGCAATATCAATCTTAACTGGGTGATTCTTATACATACCTCCAAGCATATTAAAAAACACCCTCCATGATGGGTTATCATCACACATACGAATTTCTTGCCCTATAATCCCCTGTTCCTTATCAACACTTTCCTTTGTGAAATATGGTGATTGAACAAAATTCAATAAGATTTCAAGCGATTCATTATAATTATCCGTACAACTGAATAAATAACAAGTCTTATCAAAGCTTGTATAAGCATTTGCTGATGCTCCAGTTTTAGCAAACAACTCAAATACATCAGTATCCTCATTTTCAAAAAGCTTATGCTCAAGAAAATGTGCTATTCCCTCAGGCACAACGGTATAATCCTTATCTTTATTTGT
>JAAYSW010000141.1 GCA_012523875.1 Clostridiales bacterium | reverse complement strand
TCCCTCCAATCATTTTTAATTAGTGTTTAGAGATGGCAGCCTTAACCGAAACACCTCTTATTTGCCCTAGCTTACCAGTTAAACTGCTTATTTCGTCAACTGTTGCATTAACAACAACGGAAATAACAGAAATATTCCGTTCCTTGTAAGGCAAACCCATTCTGCCAATAATAATTTTATTGTACTCATGTAAAATTGAATTTACTCTATCAGATTTATCAATTTCATCTAAAACAATACCAACAACAGCAATTTTCTGTTCCATAAACACCTCACACAAAAATCCGATTGCATAAACTTACGCAATCGGATACAGCTAACACATTATATTAAAATAAAGTTAGTTGTTTTCCAATTGCTAAGAATAATCTCTGCAATTCGATAAACATACAATTAAATAATCAACGAGAGAATAAATCCTTCCGTTCATTATGACTACATTAATAATAAACCTATTTGTGAAAAAAGTCAAGCACAAATAAATATAATGTTGTAAAATGTTCTATAAGAAGTTAAAACCATATTTCATTTGAAGTTTTTTCGATAATGATTGTTGGTTATAAACATCATAAACAACTCTTCTTGCAACTGAAAGCATAAAATCAACTTCCTCTTGGCTACTAATATGCTCACTTAGCCCTGCTTTAAGGACATAATTAACAATTATTTTCATTTCATCTTTTTTAAGGAACATAGAGTTAGACTCAACATAATTAGCGAAATCTAAATACTGCATATTATTATTTTCAATGCCAGTAAAGGCGAGTATTTGTGTTATATATGAATATAAATTTATGATATTTAAGTTATTATTATCACTTTTAAAGCCTTTATAAGTCCTAGAAAGCATGATTTTTCTCTTGAATATTATAAATATCACCGTTAGCATTATAATTAAAAGTACAAGCATAATAGTATAACCAATAGAGTTTTCAAAAGCATTTTTCTTTGGTGCAACACCTGCATCATCAGCCTTAGAAGTAGATGTTTGCTTTGATTCTGATGCTGTAGGTCTGCTATCCTTAGCTGCAGGTGTCGTTTTTTCTACAGTTTTTTTAGTGGCACTTGTTTCTTTAGCCTTCTTAGTCTCCTTGGTTTCTTCTTCTGGTGCATCACCATCACTGTAGCCAGGAGTAAATTCGTATGGTAACCAACCGATACCATCAAGATAAACTTCAACCCATGCATGGGCATATTTATCTTTAACATTAATTTTATATGAGGAATCCTGAGTTTTATTTGCAGGGTTAAATTCTGATTTCGGAACAATATAACCTGTAACATACCTTGTTGGAATCCCAGCCATTCGAGCAAGTATAGCTCCTGCTGAGGCAAAATGCGTGCAGTATCCTTCATTATTTTCCAATAGAAAATAATTTACAAAATCTCTATTCCTAGGGGTTTTACCAGGAGATAAGCTATATTTAGCATCCCTTGCCAAGGCATCCTGAATTTCAGAAAGTACTATGTACGGAGGATTATTACTTTCAAAAATATATGAATAATGCTGATAAAGTTCATCCATGTTATTACCCTTGGGAAGTGACATATAATTATCATAAACAAAATCACTATAAGAGCTTTCAATACTGTACTTGTTAAAAGAATTTATTTTATAATAATCCTCAAAATTATCAACAGTGCCATAAGGACCCTTTATATTTTTTATCTTAAAGTCATATTCCTGTTTATTATCTAAAGCAATAGTAGTATCATCTATATAAATAAATTCATCATCTTTATTAAGAGAATAATATGGCACAAAGTTAGCATTATGATATTTATAACTAGGAGTAATTTTAATAGAATTTGTATAAAAAGGATTTGTAAATTCTATATTATTATACAGTAAAAAGTCTTGAGGATAATATTTGTATAATTCTATTTTATCAAAAACTGAAGAATATTCATTATACTTTTCTCTTGGAATCACATCCCAACTGCTCCCAGTATAGACAGATCCAACATAATTCTTTAGATATATAGTTTCGTGGGGGTTATATGAAACATTAACAACTAAATCAGTTGTATTTTTATGTTTGAGGGAGCTGTATTGTCCTAGCTTTACGCTATTAGGATTGCTCGCTGGATCCTTTGTAATTGAAGATTTAATTCTCCCGATGCTACCTTGAATATCATCAATGGAAAACTCCTCAACAGCAGTTTTTACATTTGAACGAATATTATTAATGGATTGTGGACGCTGATAACTAATAATATTAATAACAACGTTTGTTAATATTAGGATAGATAGGGAAAAAGTAATTGCCCATATTGTGCTAAGCCCATCAACTCTGAATTTAATATTAGGTTTAGAATAAAAGTTATTGTTTTTTCTAAGAAAATTTGCATTTGTTTTGCTTGCATATTCGGTATAACTGGAGTTTTGCATAACAATCATAGCAATCCAGAATGAAATAAGCATAAAGCCAAACATATATTTAGGTGCAAATCCATTATACAAGCCAAGCTCCAATAATGGAAAGGTAAAAAGGAAACATATTAAAAAATTAGGTTTAACAATTACAAAATAACAAATAAACATAACTAGAATAAATGATGAAAACACCAAAAAGGTAGTAGTACAGTCTGAGATAGATATTCTCGGGCTAACTTTATAATATTCTATATTTGAATAATTTATTGTATTATAGATTTTATTAAACACCGATTGAAAACCGTTTATATAAGCATCCCAGTATTTTTTAATCAAAGCAATGTACACTAATGAGGTAGGGATTAATGCAAAAAGAAATTTTTTAGGCAATAAAAACATTATTACAAATAGCATGAAAAAGATAATTAAATAAAAGAATAATCCAGCCTCATAAAATCTAAAGTTAAATATACTAATAAAACTATAAATGCTACCAAAGCACCCTAAAAAAGCAGTTAGAATTAATGATAAATATTTAAAAGTAAACTCTTGTTTTCTAAAAACAGAAAGTGATATATGGTCTTTTACAGTTATGCTATTTTTAGGCAGCTCAACATTTGTATTAGTGTTAGTGCGTTTAAACATAATTTTAATTCCTTTTATGAATTATATAACAAACTCAGCTAGACACTGTCTTACCTTGCCAATCCCTATGTTAACAGTGTCTATATCTAAATGATTATTTATAGTAGAGCTATCTTTTTCTTCAATTAAAAGTAGGGAGAGTTTTAGGCAATTTTCAATATCAGAAAATATATGCATAAAATCTGGATTAGAATAAGCAGTCAAATGGATTGCATGGGCAAATTGATGAGTGCTTCCACTGTTAGCATATTTAATTAATGTATGGGGCTGGCTAAGATAACTATTTGTATTAAAAATGTTCCCAAGCAGTTTAAATATATCATCCTCATTGTTTATAATCTCTATCTCCAATCCTTCACTTAATTGATTATACCAAGCCACTGTATGAATGGCACCATTCTCCACAAGAAAAAAAGATATTGATAATAATGTTTCCATGAGAGTATCAAGAGTAGCAATAATATTATCACTCGTTTCACCGCAGCATAAATCAAAGATAATTAATGTACTATTTGTGATTGGATGGCTGTATTCTTTGACCATAGGGGAATTAGCCTTAGCACTTAATTTCCAATGGATTCTGTTTATTTTATCCCCTTCACGGTACTCGTTAATATTAAAAACTTCGGATGGATCATCTCCACCCCTAGTTTTTGAAAACACATCATTTTCTTGATTTTCAGAGATACTGTTAGAAAGGCATGCATCAATCGGGTGACAATCAGGTGTAACAATAATACTCACAACTGGCTGCACAGGTATAATTTTAATAGAAAATAGTTTTAAATAATCCATTATAGTTATATTATTTAAGCCGATCTCAACCTTACCGCAATATTTTGAGGATAACCTAAAATTAACTTCTTGTTGATTTCGAGCTTGAATTGGAATAATGGCTGTAAGCTTATCCGTTATATTTTCGAATGTGCTTTTATATTCAATATTTAAGATAGCATTTGGAATAGGGAAGTGGCTTTTATTATCTATGGTAACTTTAATATCTATATCTGAACCCTTAGCAGAAACTATATTCTTTGATATTAAATTAACATTGGTGTTTTTTCTTACAATAACTAGCAAGGCAAACATTGCAAAAGGATAAGCAATAGCAATCACAAGAATAATAAGAGAGAATAAATCGATATATAATATAAAAAAACATATAGAAAAAAATACAATTGTTAAGTAAATTAATATCCGTTTAGCCATAATATCACCTATATGCTTATTTCAGGTACAGGTATATTATTAATAATTTCTGAAAGCATTGATTGTACAGTTACATCATTAATCCTAGCTTTAGAATTTAATAATATTCTATGTTCAACAACATCCTTAAATATAAATGTAACATCATCAGGAATGACAAAATCACGCCCTCTCATTAATGCAGAGGATTTAGCCATACTGGTCAATGCTATAGTTCCCCTAGGGCTTACTCCAAGCTTAATCAAAGGATGGTTTCTTGTTGCCTCAACTAGCCTTGCAATATATAAATATATTTTATCATCAATATAAACACAATCAGCAAGATATTGCATATAAAGGATATCGTCAATTGAGATTATGGAATTTATTTGCGACATAGGGTTGTTGTTCTGTTTTGATTTAATAATATTAATTTCACTATTTATATCAGGATAACCCATACTAAGTTTAACCGTAAATCGATCCAACTGTGATTCAGGAAGCATTTGCGTACCGATTGAACCAATGGGGTTTTGTGTCGCAATTACTATGAACGGATTAGGCAATTCACGAGTAATTCCGTCCACTGTTACCTTGCTTTCCTCCATGACTTCAAGCAATGCTGATTGAGTTTTACTTGAAGTTCTATTTACTTCATCTGCGAGAAAAAGATTACACATAACAACACCGGGCTTATAATCAAAGTTGCCTGTATTTTTATTAAATATAGTAAATCCTGTAACATCAGTAGGCAACACATCGGGGGTAAATTGCATTCTATGATAGTTTAGCGAAAGTGCTTTAGAAAAAGCAAGTGCAAGTGTAGTTTTACCTACACCAGGAATGTCCTCAATAAGTATGTGCCCCTTAGATATAATTGCAAGCAAAGTTTTAGCTATGACTTCATCCTTACCTATAACAACTTTCTTGATTTCATGCATGATACTTCTTATTTTTAAAACAGTTGAATTATTTGTTATTTTTACATTCCTACTCAAAAAAACACTTCCTTTATTTATAAATGTCAATTACATAATTATATCATAAAATAGCAACAATTTCAATAGTATAAAGCATTGTTTTTATAAGTTTAATTTTGATTATTAAAATAATTGTGGGCTACAAATATATTAGGAATCCAGCTTAAATATGCTTCTCTTAAAATATATTAAATCAGAGTTAGATATTATGTTGTCCCCATCAATATCAGCAAGCTCATAATTAGGTAGTTCTTTAATATTACCTAATAAATATTTTTTAAGGAGGATATAATCATCCCAATTAATCTTTCCGTCCTCATTGATATCTCCAATTGGATTAGTAATAATTTTTTCTTCGGACTTAACTGCTACAAAATAATTCACTACCCCTGCGGATTGCCCATTAGTGCCTAGCATAACTTTATCATTTGCTTTAAAGTTTTTCTTATAAATATTATAATCAACATCATTTGATGCAGTAGCAGTTTCCCCTGTACTTATCCATCCACTTAACCAAGGGGGGATAGTTTGTATACGGGTATCAAGGCCAATATAAACGGTTATATCCTCAGAGGCGATAAATTCTGCAATATCATTTGGAGAAAACTTTGAATCACAGGAGGGCTTTATATATTCAGCATTGTTTAGCTCCTTAGGGATAGATGTAAATGTAAAATCCCTATCGCCATAAATATTATTGCCAATCTGTAAGTTATACTGAATTGACCAGAATTCATAATTCCCTTTATCATAAATATTAAGAGCTTTAATAAGTGTTCCAGTCAATGGTTCTATAATAATGGGATTATCATCTGGTAGGGGCAAAAGCCCCGCTTTTACAAGGCTACTTGGCCAACCACCATACCATGAATATCCCGTCCTTCGCTCTTGGCTTATATCCGCCATATTATAATAAATATTACCATCACGGTCACCGAATATAGGTTTATTTGTTTCTAATTCATAAAATCTTGCCCAGATAGGGGCTGCGTTTGGATCTTGAACAACGAATCTATCATCATTCTGACTTACAACCTTAATCCCATTAATTTGTACATTAGTAAACCATGTTACAGCAGCATTAATACTATTAATAATATCAGTGCTTGGATTTTCTATTGATTTAAGAAAATTTACAATACCAACGCTTTCACTCGTACAATTTACTGCTGGCTCATATGCTCTGCCCTTAGCAGGCTTTAATGTAAATTCATCATGTTGTTGAGACCATGCACACTTAACACCATTCACAACAATTTGAGTATTTAAAATGCATTGTATTCCCTTTTCATAAGCAGTTTTTGCCCGTGATTGACGGCTTGAATCAATGAAGCTAAAATGCCCTGATTTTTGTGAAATATCCTTCATAATATTCATTACATGAATCATAGCACCATCATTATATGTAATATGTGCATGATAAGTACCAGGGTCATTAAAAACCTGTGGCCAACCTCCGTTAGAATACTGACCATCTATCAGTAAATCAATACCCCTTTGGCAGGAATTAAGATATTTAGAATTATTTGTAGCTTTATACACCCTTGCAAGAATAATGATTTGTGAGGTGGTTGCATCGTTATCAATTGTTGATTTACCCCAGGAACCGCTTGCACTTCCATCCATATCCTTTTTCCAGCCACCATCACTTAATTGGTGTCTTATAATATCATCAGCAAGTTTAATTGCCTCCGAACTGGAATACCATGAATTATCTTTCTTGGTAGCATTAATCCAGTTATAGCTTGCATAAGCAGCAGAAACGGAAGTAGGGTTATCAAATAAAAATACAATAAAATTTAAAACTAGCATTGTACATATTACAAGTGAGACTCTTCTCTTCATAATAATCTACTCCTTTATTTAGAATCTAGAAATTTAGCTTAAAACAATATGGTTTTTTGATTAATATAATTTTTTAAAACAGAAGCACCTACATTACTAATTGAGTGATGTAGGCGGATTTCATATCTAGCAGGTGTTTCTTTATTAAAATATATCATCAATATTAACATGCTTTGTATTGTTATTTTCTTCTTTTATTTCCTTACGCTTCTTTTTTTCTTTAGTAGTTGTCGCGCCGAAGATATTTCGAGTGTTTCTTTTTCTTTTTAGCTTCATACATTCGCTTGTCAGCAACGCTAATGACATTAAATAAAGTCATGTTTGAATCAGGGCATGTAATATAATAACCTGAACTAGCATCAATTTTGTATGGCTTATTAGAAAAGGAATTATACTCGCTCAATTCCCGCACAAGGCTTTGGGTTAAGGCTTCAGCTTGTTTCTCTGTATAATCAGGTGCAAAAACTATAAATTCATCACCACCGAATCTAGCACAAATTTCATTATTTGTACAAATATTTTTAAGTATAGTACAAACTTGAATAATTGCTTGGTCGCCCTCCTTATGACCATATAAATCATTGATATACTTCAATCCATCCATATCAATAAACATAATCATAACATTACGTTTATTAATAATACAATCATTAAATAAATCCTTAGTAAACCTTGTGAATCCATTTCTGTTGTAAATATTACCAAGGGGGTCGATAACATATAGTTTTTCTAACTCGTTTACTGCCGATTCAAGACAAATTAGTTTTCTAATGTTTTCAAGTGAAGTACTAATGCTCATTACCCAAGTGTGATAGACTGGACTATCAAGGGGGAAGTTACTATTACAAATAACAATATACCCTAGGCATCTATCCTGATAATGAATAGGGGAGAAGAAATACATTTTGCCACTTTCGGAATCTTCAAATAGTTCAGGGAGCATTACTGATGTATCAAAACTATCATATGTCCTAAAACAACCATCTAAATATGCTAAAGGAACTGAAACACTCCTTGTATAGCCTTTAGTAAGATATTCATAGGTATGATAAGGATTACTTAAATGGCCACTCCATTGCCAATCCTCGCACAGACATAGAAAAAACTTTTCACACTTAATTTCAGTTACAAAATTCTTGAGATATTCTATATTGTCGCTGAATGAATCACTTTCAGTTAGACTTTCGGACATTCTATTGATTATTGGAATACCTATTTTATATGATTCAAGAACATAATAATTGCTTTTTTTAAACTCAGATATATTTTCATTTCTATGTTCACTACATCCACAACTTTCTGTAAACACAGGAGTTGTATTCAAAATTTCTTTGCGATTTTGTGGGACATTATTAATATGTTTATATATTTTCTCACAAGCAAGATACCCTGATTCATATAAGGGTCTATTAACTGATGTAATTTCAGGAGAATAATTGCGGGCAGGATAGATATTATCAAACCCAGCAATAATGATTTGGTCAGGTACAATAATACCACGTTTCTCAAGAGCAATAACAGCAGAAAGTGCCATATTATCATTTGCAAAAATAATTGCATCAGGCAGATGTAGGGGGGAGTTTAGGAAATATTTAATAGCCCTACGTCCGTCTTGCCCCCGAAAAAATCCATTATAGATTCGTTCATCTTCAATAGGTATATTGTTTTCAGTAAGAACATCTTTATATGCATTAAGTCTTTGTATGCTATCAACATTATTAGGTGGACCTGATACAAAATTAATTCGCTTAGCCTTATGATGGTCTACGAAATGTGAAACAATCTCCCTCATAGCAGCATAGTTATCAATTCCAATATAATAAGATTCTTCGTTTAAATCATAATCAATGCTCACTATTGGTATTCCAGCTTTGCTTACTTTGGAGCAAATTTCATCGACAGCAACAACGGAAGGTATAGTATTTGTAAGAAGAATAATTCCGTCAAACTTTTCATAATTAGGGAGATTAAATATATTAAATTCCCCTACATCATGTTTTTTATTTGCAAGGATGCCACCAAAAGATACAAAGCATGAAATATTAAAACCATGTTGATGGGCAAAGTCCTTGATTCCTCTTAATATACAATTTTGATATTCTTCATCTATGCCAGATATTATAACGGCTATATTTACAATTTTTTTTCCCATAAGATCAACCCCATTCTAAAAATAAGATAAAGAAATATAGTATTTTAGCTATATTATATCATAGTAAGAAGTCTAATCAAATAAAAAAACTATTAACAATTGTTATTAATAATATTTTTGGAAGGTTGTACAAAAGCTGTGGGAGGTTTTTAGGTACTATTTAAGAACAGTATGCACATAACTTCATTAATTATGTATATAATGTTAAATAAAGCATAACCCATAGCTCTATTGTCTATGGGTTACACAATTAAAGTTTAGTTGCCATTTAGATAATCTTCAGCATTATGGCTATAATTTAGATTAAGAACAGTAGTATTTATTATAACCTTTTTAGCCACAATTACACCATTAATATTAACATCATTACTATTAATAGTTACAGTGCCATTAGGAGCATACAAGAAACAGTTAATGTTTACATTGTTATTAGTGATTGTTATATCGCCTTGCTCAGATCCTAATATGCGTCCATTTTTGTTTGTTACATCACCGACTATATTTATATCATCCCTAGCTACAAAAGCCTCATTTAAAGCAACATTACCTGTTAAATTCACTGAACCATGAACCCAAACGCCGAAATTATAGTTTATATTTGGGTTTGTTGTATCAAGATCGAAGTGCAGGATAGTAGCGAGAGACTCATCTGGGAAGAATACTTCTCTTATTAATTCTTCATCATTATAAAAGTTAGGCATATCTTGGGTATCAACACCTTGTTGAGCTATTATCTGCCCATTAATATTAACCCATGTTCCATCTATTTCAACTATACCATTAGAGAAAATTTCACCATTAACTGTAATTGATTGTGCGTTCAGTTGAACAGATTCATCAGTGCCACTTGCGAAAATAACGTATGGAAGGGAATAAGTATCAGCTGAGGTTGCAAATGCCGGCATAACTAAAATTAAAGCAATTGATACGATTGATGTTAACAAACTTTTAAATTTCTTCATTTTTTAAAGCTCCTTACAATTTAATATTTTTAAATTATATTTTAAATTAAAATACAAATATTTGTTTTATATTTTAATTGCCAGTGCTAGATATAGTATACCTCCTAATAATGAATTAGCATTTAAAATATAGGCTTAAATATTTGATTGCCAATTAAAATACCCTTTCCTATTGTTTTTTATTATAACATATGTTTACCATAAAAATGTAATAATTTTAATAACTTTCTGTTAATTTATTGTGTATTTATTAATAATTAATTAAGTCCTATGGTATTTAAATAGTTTATTTCGTATATTGTTACAAGAATCAGTATAATTCGACAAAAAGAAAAATCCAATAATTAGATTGATAATTTATCTAACTATTGGATTTTGCAGGGACTTAAGGAATAATTGAGATATCGTTCTAATGAGCATTTGTATTATATTTATTTGATACATTTTCCAATGATGTAATTTTATAATTATTATCTTCTTCTAAAATTATATATTCAATATATTTTGAAGCATTGAGGTTTTTATCTTCCCTTACGGTGAGCCATGATGGAGTATCACGCTTATATGCAACTAAAAGAATGAATTTCTTCCCATCCTTTTCTATCCTCTCAATTTCAGGAATATATGAATAATAGGTAGGCGATATCGGGATATTATAGGATTTTATTTCATCATCATAATAAAAATTAATACTAGATGCCATAAAGGTTTTATGGTTAAACGTAAGTTTTTCACCAAAAAGTTTAGTAGCATGACGTTCAATATCAATGGCAGGAACTGTGATAACATCGAAGTTGCTTTCATATTTATTAAGCTCGCCAAACATAATTAAATCCCATATTGCAGCTGTAATAATATGTTCATCTGACAGGTTCTCAACACTCTCATATGGTGGCATATCTGTTACTACAAGAGGATAAATATACTTTGCAAACCTTTCCTTTTGTGCAGTATTATCAGTAAATCTTTTAATTGTATTCACGCAAAGATTGGCGGTAAATATAAGACCAATGATTGACATAATTGTAAATGAAACACCTATGAGATAATACATTCGGCGATTATAGATTTTCTTTTTCGATGGAGTTGCAATTTCTTCAGTATCAGGCTTGCTATTAGAAAGTGAATTTATTTCATCAACATCCTCATCAAGTGTATTTGAAATAATTGTAAGAGTATTTTTTGCAAAGAAACGTTTAAAAGGGTTATCAACCTTTAATAAAGGTTTCACCTCTTTACCAGTTAGTTTAAGCTTATCTTCTTCGGAAGTATTCTCATCCTCATTAAGCTCTTGATTTTCATCAAGGGTTTTCGTAATAGATGAAAATAATTTTTTAAACGAAAAATCCTTTAGAAGATGTTTAGATTTTGAGCCTTGATTCTTTAATTTAGTCTTAGCAGTAGTTACACTAACTTCATCTTGTTCTAAGGAATCATATGATAGCTTTTCACTAGTGGTTTCTTCGGTCTCTACCTCCTCAAAAGATTCAATAGCTTCTACTACATCGCCGTTTTTAGTGTCATTTTCATTTATATTTAATGAGTTTTTATTATTTTTTTCCATTATAATCTGCCTTTATCTTATTTGTCCATTACCATTAATTAAATACTTTACAGTTGTAAGTTCTTTAAGCCCCATAGGTCCTCTTGCGTGTAATTTTTGAGTGGAGATGCCTATTTCAGCCCCAAAGCCAAATTCCTCCCCATCAGTATATCTTGTAGATACATTAACATAAATTGCAGCTGCATCAACTTCACGTTGAAATTTTTCAGCATTTTGCAGGCTTTCTGTAACAATGCACTCAGAATGCTTTGAACCATATTTACCTACATGGGCAATAGCCTCATCGATGCTATCTACAACCTTAACAGCAATAATATAGTCTAAAAACTCTGTGTTATAATCATTTTCATCTGCTAAGATAACAGTTTTCCCAAGTATTTGAATCGTTCTCTCACAACCTCTGATTTCAACATTATGAGTATCAAAAACAGATTTAATCTTAGGTAAGAATTCTTCAGCTATATCCTTATGAACCAAGAGGTTTTCTATGGAATTGCATACAGAAGGGCGTTGAGTTTTAGAATTATTTGTAATTCCAACAGCCATTTCTATATCTGCAGTATTATCAACATAAACATGGCAGTTTCCTATACCAGTTTCAATTACTGGAACAGTAGAATTTGCGATTACTGCATTAATAAGCCCAGCACCACCACGTGGAATTAATACATCAAGATATTCATTGAGCCTCATTAATTTGTTAGTAGCCTCTCTTGAAATATCTTCAACGAATTGCACAATATCAGCAGGAAGTCCAACGGTTTCAACAGCCTCACGCATGATATTTACAAGACACACATTCGAATTAAACGCTTCCTTGCCACCTTTTAATATTACAGCATTTCCAGCCTTCAAACACAGTACAGCAGCATCAACAGTAACATTAGGTCGTGATTCATAGATTATACCGATGACCCCAAGAGGAACCCTAGATTTACAGATTCTCATACCATTAGGACGTATTGTTCCATAATCAATTGAACCGATAACATCGTCCATATCCATTATGGTTTGGATACTGTTAGAAATAGCCTTGATACGATTTTCATCAAGCACAAGTCTATCCTGCATAGCTTTAGACATGCCAGATTTAATAGCATTATCCAAATCAAGTTTATTCTTTTCAATGATTAGATTGGTATTATTAATTAAAGCGTCAGAAATTGCTTTAAGAGCATTATT
>JAAYSW010000019.1 GCA_012523875.1 Clostridiales bacterium | reverse complement strand
TATTAGTATATATATAGTATGCCATATATCTTCAGTGTTTGCAATTAAAATTATTTTTCTAATTTTAAACTTTTTCTTGTTCTGTTGTAAAAACAACGGACTTTATTACATTTTTATATTATACTCAAGTAGCAAGGTAATTTAAATACAATACATGGATGTAATATATTGATGAAAGGAAGATTTTTATGAAAAGAAAAATTATTACAATAGATAAAGATAAATGCATCGGGTGCCAGCTTTGTGTAAATGCTTGTCAAGAAGGTGCAATTGGAATGGTGGATGGGAAAGCTACTCTTTTGCGTGATGATTATTGCGATGGATTAGGTAATTGTCTGCCTGTATGCCCGACAAATGCTATTTCTTTTGAAGAAAGGGAGGCTCTCCCCTTTGATAAAAAAGCTGTAAATGCTAAGATGAATGAAAAGCGTGATGATAATAAACACCCCCAAAATCTAGCCTGTGGATGTCCTGGTACAAACTCAAAAACATTAACAAGAAAAGTTAGTACTCAAACAAATATAATTGATTCACCTGCTGAAAGTCAGTTGATGCAATGGCCTGTGCAAATTAAGCTAGTACCTATTAATGCTCCATATTTTGATGGTGCAAACATACTTATAGCAGCGGATTGTGCAGCTTATGCCTATGCTGATTTCCATAATAAATTTATCAGAAACCGTATCACTTTGATAGGTTGTCCTAAGCTTGATGAGGGTGATTATTCTGAGAAATTGACAGAAATTTTAAAACATAATAATATCAATAGCGTTACAATCGTAAGAATGGAAGTTCCATGCTGTGGTGGTCTTGCTAATGCTGCTAAGACTGCTTTACAAAATTGTGGAAAACTCATTCAATGGCAGCTAGTAACCATCTCAACAGATGGTCAAATTATAGAAAATTAGGAGGAATATACTAATGGAAAATATGTTTTGCTTCCAATGTGAACAAACAGCACGTAGCATCGCTTGTACAGGAAAGGCTGGTGTTTGTGGTAAGAAATCTGATACCGCTAAATTGCAGGATAAGCTCACGGGTACATTGATAGGGCTTGCACGAGCAGTTACTGCCAACAAACCAACTGATGATTCTGATATGGTTATGCTTGACGGGTTGTTTACAACCATTACTAATGTTAATTTCGATGATGAGAGCATTGAGGCTCTTATAAAAAAAGTAAACAGTATCAAAGAAGATGTTTCAGGCGGAAATGATTATGATAATTTTGATATAACTACAGTTTGGGATGGCGATACTGATGTTCGCTCACTAAAATCATTAATCCTTTTCGGATTACGTGGAATGGCAGCCTATGCCCATCATGCTTATCACCTTGACTATAAGGATGACGAAGTTATGGCAATGTTCTATAAGGCTATGAACGCTATAGGTGAGGACCTTTCAACAGATGAACTACTACCACTTGTCCTTGAGGTTGGTAAGGTTAACTTGAAATGCATGGAGCTTTTGGATAAGGCTAATACTGAAACATATGGTACTCCTGTGCCTACAGAAGTACCACTCACAATTGAAAAGGGTCCATTCATTGTAATCAGCGGACATGATTTGCGTGATTTATACTTATTGCTTGAACAGACAAAGGATAAGGGTATTAATATCTATACTCATGGCGAAATGCTACCTGCACATGCATACCCTAAACTAAAGGAATACCCACATCTTAAAGGTAACTTTGGTACGGCATGGCAGAATCAACAAAAGGAATTTATCGATATTCCAGCTCCAGTTTTATTTACTACAAACTGCATTATGCCTGTAAAGGATAATTATAGCGATAGAATTTTTACAACTGCTGTGGTAGCTTATCCTGAGATGGTTCATATTGACGATAAGAAAGATTTCACTCCTGTTATTGAAAAGGCTCTTGAACTTGGTGGTTATGATGAGGACCATTCTATGACTGGTATTAATGGTGGTAAACAGGTTACAACAGGTTTCGGACATGGGACTGTGCTTTCCGTTGCGGATACAGTTATTGATGCTGTTAAGCAGGGCGATATCAAGCATTTCTTCCTTGTTGGTGGCTGTGATGGTGCAAAACCTGGACGTAATTACTATACGAACTTTGTAAAGCAAACACCTGATGATTCAGTTATCCTCACCCTTGCTTGTGGTAAATATCGCTTTAACGATTTAGATTTAGGTACAATTGGTGATCTACCAAGAATTATGGATATGGGGCAATGTAATGATGCTTATAGTGCAATCAAAGTTGCTGTAGCTCTTGCTGAAGCGTTTGAATGCGATGTTAATGAGCTTCCTCTGACACTAGTGTTATCATGGTATGAGCAGAAGGCTGTTTGTATTCTCCTTTCACTACTCCATCTTGGAATTAAGAATATTTATCTCGGTCCAACATTACCAGCATTTGTTTCACCTAATATCTTGGATTTCTTAGTAGAAAACTTTGCTATAACTCCAATATCTACTCCAGAAGAGGATTTAAAAAAGATTTTAGGATAAATTATACAGGGCTTTTCAAATTAATGAAAAGCCCTTTTTATTTTTATAAACCCATACAGAAATGCCTGACTTATGAAAGCCAGGCATTTTATTTTTTTACTTATGCGTATGTACGCTTTTCTATTTTTGTGGACCTAAATCATCTTGAGTGATTTGTTTAACTAAATATTTAGCAATTTGCATATTATCTGCCATGTTCAACATGTCATCATATATACAGTTAGCATTTTCTCTTGCTGTAGGTGAAAGCACAACTGCATCTACTAAGAATTTGTTGAATTCAATTACATCATTAACCCTTACAGCTCCATCAACATCAACGTCACCATATAGAACCTTGCTCCAATCAACATCTGGTTCTGTTACTGTTGTAGTCTCTGATGTTGTTGTTTCTGATGTTGTAGTTACTGTTGTTGTCTCTGATGTTGTAGTTACCGTTGTAACTTCTGTTACTGTAACAATTACAGTAGCTGTTTGACCATCAGGTGTTGTAGCTGTAATTGTTGTTGAACCAGCACCCTCACCTGTTACTACGCCATCTTTATCAACTGTTGCAACTGAAGGGTCATTTGTTGTCCAAGTTGTACCTGGTACATTGCTCTTGATTTCCTCAGTTTCTCCAACTTCAAGTTCAATTGCTGTCTTATCAAGTTCTAATGTGTCTTCTTCCTCAACTACTTTACCTGTTGGTGGTGTCAATTCTGGGAACAACTCAGCGAATCCACCTAATGCCATCAAAATGTCGCCTTCATGCCAGAAACGGTGGTATCTTAATTCTGTATGCTCTGTATTACCATATTCATTGTAATCAGCTTCTAGCTGTTGGAATAGAGGGTCTTCTCTATACATTGTACGAATATCAATAAATTTGATTCCATTCTTAATTTCATCGCCATTAGGCATATAACCCACGCCATAAGCTGTTGGAACGTGAACATCCTGCTCGAATATTCTTACCAAGCTACCGTTAGTATCCGCAACTGATAGACCATAATCGTCACGAGCATAATCCCACATATTATCCATAATTGTTTTAGCAGTGTAAAGTGCTTGACCTGCTAGAGTTGAGCTATCAGCTGTTGCATCAGCTTCAGTAGCACCTGCAGCCTTAGCATAGTAAGTCAATGTATTAGCCCATGAAGCGATACTTCCGATATCTGAACTTGTGTAGTTTCTAATTGTAGCTGTCAAACCTGTATTTGCGGATGGTGTTCCTGTCCATGTATCAGGCTGACCAGTCCAGTCAAGGTTCGCAGGGATAGCATAACCTGCATCGCCAGCATCTTCATTTAACTTTGTGGATTCAACTGCCCAAGCTACCCATTTATCAAGAATCTGTTGGCACTTATTAGCAATTGATGTTTCTCCCTCAGTTTTAGCTACATAATATAATTCAGCTATACGTTGCATTGCCCATACTTGGTTACCAATCCAGTGGTTACTACCTGGGTCTGAATAAACTGGATGCTCAACATAAGCCATATCGTGGAATGTTGATACTCCAGCTGGATATGTTTCATATCTTCCATTCCATGAGTTTGTAGCACCACCAGCAATTGGGCCAGTTGATGACTGCAACCATAGATAGAAATCAAGTTGTCTTTCTAGTGAAGTTTCATAATCCTTAACTGCACCTTGTGCTTTCATTCCAGCTTTAATCTGAGAATCATTTAATAAAGCATAAGCTGCCATTGGGTTCTGATAGAATTGGTGAACGTGGCTCGCACCGATTTGCCATGTCCAAGCACCGTCTATAGCACCGCCCCATGATGTATACCATGCCATCAAATAGTGAGCACTCTCATAACCTGTTGAGCCTGAATATTTATTTTGGCTACCAATAGCTTTGTAATATTTATCAAACATATTATTTCTCATCTGGTCACCCATTTTACCAGCAAGTGAACTAATGCTTGAATCGCCTACTCCCCACTTGTTCGCCCAATAAACTGCCTGGATTGCACGGTCCTCAGCATCAGGTGCGTTAGTATAACGCCATTGTTGTGCAGGCTCCGCCTCAGTTGTGAATATGCCAACCATACCTCTAGCATTACCATGTTGCATTTTTTCAATTGATGGATGTGGCACTGTTTCAAAGCAGGATTCTTCCTCTCCTCTTTGGAATGTGTTGATAAATGTAAACTGTTTACCTTGACCAAAGCCATACCAGTTATCAACGTCTCCTAACCAGTGAATTAGGTAAAGACCAGTATCTCCACCGTAAGCACTTGAGAAATATTGATGAATTGGGTTTAAACCATTATTACCTTGCATCATATCTGTTGGATATATTGTAGGGTCTTGCCACTCATCACTATATGTCGCTGATGGGGTACTGCCCATGAAACCAGTTTGAACCTTTGGAATCATGATTTCCATCGTTTTCCACGCCTTGTTTAAGTCGTTACTATTTGTAACATTAGGATCTTTCTTAGCAAGGTTATCTCTCATTGCAGCAATCCAAACCAAGTATGAAACAGCTTCTGAAGTAGTTTCATGACCATAGTCAGGAGCTTCTACAATTACTTCTTCAATTGAGTGATAAGGAACACCAAATCCTCCAGGTACAACATTATGTTTACTTAGATATCCATTATCAAGACCATTTGTAATAACATCATCATATAATGACAAAAACCTGTTTGCATATGTATCATCGCCAAAAGCCTCAGCTTTTGATCTAGTAATATCAGGGTTTGTTACATAAGAACTTGCTGATGTAGCGACAGGTAAAATAGCATTTGTAGCTAAAGCCGCAGTAATAATAGCAACAATTGCTTTTTTATTTTTCAATATCATTTCGTGTGACTCCTTTCATAATTACAGACTCATTTTCGGTAAATGACTGTGATTTAATTTAATGAACGTCTTTGCAGTACTATCCGCCACTCTTAATCCCTCCCATAATACGGAAAAGAACTGTCTTAATTAAACTTTAAGTAAGAATAGCATGAGATATGTGAAATTTATATACTATTATAAAGGGTAATAAATAATTTTTATTTCCAATAGCACTATTGATTATTTGTACAATTTTATAAGGTTAATTCTTAGATAAATTTATACAAATATACCATTAATGACACATACCCACCACATACACTACTTCAAACTTTCATAACCTAATTATAATACACAAAAATTTCTTTGTCAAGCCTTTTAGGATAAAAAAATATACAAAAAATGAAACCAGAGTAACATTTGCCGAAGATTTTTGTGTATTTGCACAAAGAAATGCTTGGTAACTTATGCACTAATTAATGTTTATTATCTTTTTGCCGACTTTGAAGAAAAAAATTTGTGTATTATGTATAGTAAATTTTTAATCATCAAATTTGCCTTATTTCCTCACACAATTCACACATTTTTAATATATGATATAATATGTTTCAACTTCGGTAATTTATATCACAATTTTATTTACTTTATATATAATTCTATTAATATTATGGTTCGTTAATATAATGGTTACAGTTTGTTAATAATGCGTTCATAATATTTTGCAATAATTAAAGTTACTGATTTTATTTATGAATTTTGTTTTGAAGGGAGAATACCATGGTCGAAATTAAAAATCTCACAAAACGGTTTGGCACTATTACAGCTGTTAATGATTTGTCTTTCACCGTTTCTGATAATGAGATTCTCGGCTTTCTAGGACCTAATGGTGCTGGAAAAACTACTACTATGAATATGATTACTGGCTGCCTACCCCCTACTTCAGGTACTATTATTGTAAATGGCTTTGATATTTCCAACAACCCTATGGAGGCAAAAAAATCTATCGGCTACCTTCCTGAAATACCACCACTTTATACCGATATGAAGGTTTATGAATATCTTAAATTTGTAGCTGGAATTAAAGCGGTTCCTCGTTCTAAACGCAATGAACAGATTAAACTTGTTATGGACAGGCTTAAAATTAATGATGTTAGCAAGCGTATTATTAAAAATCTTTCTAAAGGTTATAAACAAAGGGTTGGATTTGCACAGGCTCTTATTGGCGACCCTAAGATACTTATCCTTGATGAGCCTACTGTTGGGCTTGACCCTAATCAAATTCTTGAGGTAAGGAAATTGATTAAGGATTTAAAAAAGGATCATGCTATTATCCTCTGTTCCCATATATTGCAGGAAATAAGTGCTGTTTGTGATAAGGCATTGATTATTGCAAAAGGCGAACTGAAGGCTCTTGATACGCTGAAAAACCTCTCTGATAGGGTATCCTCTAATATTGCTTTAACTATTACTATTGATGGGGATAAGGTTAAAATTATTGATATATTCAATAATACGAAATCCATTCTTGATTATACTGAAATTACATCGGACAAACCTAATGCATATGCCTTTAAGCTTGAGCTTGCAAACGATGATGCACGTAAGCAAACCATCGCAAAACTTATCTCTGAGGATTGCTCTATTTTAGAAGTGCAAACTGACCAGGCTAATCTCGAACAAGTATTTGTTAAGCTGACAAAACAACCATCTAAAAAACGCACAATCTATGATGTTTTCGATGATATTGAAAAAAATATAGATTCTGACGAAAATAAGGAGGCTTAACCAATATGTTTTCATTATACAAAAAGGAATTACAATCATATTTTTACTCAGCTTTTGCTTATATCATATGTGCTTTATTCTTGCTGGCTTTCTCGCTTGAGTTTGCTAACGGAATTTCTAACATTGTAACACCTAAATATACCTTTTCCTTTTCTAATATTTTTTATAATAACTTCTTTTATTTCATTTTTTTAATCCCTGTTCTAACAATGAGAAGTTTTGCTGAGGAGAGGAAAAGTGGAACAGAAACCTTGCTTTTATCGTCACCCATAAGTATACCTAAAATTGTATTTGGCAAATTCTTAGCAATTGCTACAGTTTTCCTGCTTATGATTACTCTATCTTTCGTTTATCCTCTAATCACAGCTCTTCTTGGACAGGTTTATCTATCAAGCTTGATTTGTAGTTATATCGGATTTGTTTCTATTGGTTTACTTTGTATTTCAATTGGAATGCTCATGTCATCACTTACCGATAATCCAATTATAGCTGCTGTTACAGGAGAAGGTGCAATGATTGTTTTGCTCTTCCTTGATAGATTTAGCCAAAGTGATATGATACAGAGTATTCCATTGCTTAAATCTGTATTCTCCATATTTTCAACTCAAACACGCTTTAATATGTTCTCAATTGGAATAATTAGACTCAACGATTTAGTATTCTTTTTTACATCAATTGCAGTTGTACTTGCGTGGGTTGTAATTGTTAATGCAAGAAGACGCTGGAATAGGGGGTAAGCTATAATGAAAAAAGAAAAAAAAGATTTTGATAAGAATTATAATGTAATCAGATTTAAAAAACTTCAATCAACTGGTATGGCATTAATTATATCTTTGCTTGTTCTGATTGCTGCAATACCATTCAATCTTATTGCAAGCAGGTTAAAAGTGGATTTTGATATGACCCCAAACAGCTTATATTCTCTAACTGAAACCTCTGTTAATATTGCTAAATCACTGAATAATACAATAGATATATACTTTATTTTCAATTCTAACCAAATTAAAGAACTTACTAAGGGTAGACCACTGAATACTTTAGATGATTTTTCTGATATTTCTGGACTTGAGCCAATGTATTATTCACTAGCTCAATACAATAGCTTTGAAAAGGTTAATGTTAATATAGTTAATCTTAGTACTGAAGAGGGTATAAGGACTATGAGCGATCTTCAACTTGAAGAAAGCCTTTCTAATAGCCTAAGAGGCGATAAGGTTAATTTTCTTGTAAAGAGTGGTAGCGTTGCGAAGAAGATTGATGGTGCAACTATGTTTATTTCGGAAGCTTCCGAAGAATTACAAACTGTTACTATCTCTGGGTTTGCTGGTGAAAACGCTCTAACAAGTGCTATTAAGCATATTGATAAACTTGCTATGACTGATAAACAACCTGTGAACTATTTCCTTACTGGGCATGGGGAGAAATCTATTACAGAAAATTACTCCTATGTCGTAGAAAGAATCAAACAGGAGGGCTATAAGATAGCTGAGCTGAATCTTGCTGAAACTGGCGAAGTTCCTGATGATGCACAACTTATTATTGTCGCTGCACCAACTAAGGATATTTCCAAAAACGAAAAAGATATGATTAACCAATTTCTTGATAATGGTGGAAGTATAACCTTTATGATGCCACCGAATGATGAAAAGATGGAGTATACAAATATTGGTGATGTTATGTCTAAATATTCTATTGTAATGAATTATGATAGGGTAAAAGAAACGGATGAAAATTATTTAGCAGATAGGGATAATCCATATCTTTTTGAAGCTGATATGCTTGGTGCTACTTCAGAATCTGCTGTCTATCTTACATCTCAAATTTTACAAATGAACGCAATAACATATATATCAAATTCCAGAAGCTTTTATTCAACCTCTGATAATTTACATGCCGACTTAACTGTTGAACCGCTTATTCAAGCATATGATACAGCAGTTGGTGAACCATACGGTGGAATTAACCCAGACCCTGATACCACTGAAGGGGGAATGTATTTATCCTATTATGCAGTAGATAAATTACGAAACAACTCAAAAATATTAGTTCTTGGTGATGCGGATTTCATTGATAATGAATATCTAACCGTTCCTTATAACGCAACAATGCAACATCTTTTTCTTAATTCAATAAGCTGGGCAAATGATGCTGACCTTGATTTGGGCATCCCCGTTAAAGTAAATACAAAAGACCATATTGTAATTTCTAAAGATAGCGCCACTGTTGAGGAATCAGCTAAGAATCTTCTCATCTTATTCTATGCGATTCCCATTGTAGTCGCTGGAATTGGTGTTCTAGTTTGGAGTAGGAGGCGTATTTCATGAGTAGTAAGCAGTATAAGCTCATAGCCATTCTAATCGCTGTTATTGTGGTTTTTACTGCCGCATACTTCATTATAGATAAAAGGGTAACGAAAAAGGAAACAGAACAATTCTCGTCCACCCCTATTATCAATATCTTTAACTTTGATACGAGCAATATTACTGATTTATTAATTATCAATAGCGATGGTGAATTTGATTTTGCAATGGAAAATAATAATTGGGTATCTAAGAGTTCAGAGCAGTTTAAATTCAATCCATATATGCTAAATGATATCGCAAATTATATGTCAAGCCTTCAGGCAATAGAAATTATCGTGGAATCGGCTAATGATTTATCACTTTATGGCTTGGATTCGCCAAAGAGTATTATAACCTGTACCACTTCTGATTCTAATAAATATATACTTGAGGTAGGTAATGAAAGTATTACTAAAGATTCATACTATGTAAAAAAACAAGGTGAAAATACTATCTATTCTATCAATTACGCAATTGGTTCTGTGTTTAATACATCAAGGGAGAGTCTGAAAGAAATTTATCTTTTTGATTCCCTCTTAAGTGATGTAATAAGTGTTTCATTAGAGCATGAGGGCACAATCGCCTATGATGTTACTAAATCCGATAGCTTGGGGTGGATTATGAATGAACCACTCTATATTGAAAGAACAAATGTAGCTAAGCTTTCAGGCATGATTGATACAATTATTCGTATCAATATAGCTAATTTTATTCAAGAGGATTTACAAGATTATACCGATTATGGCTTTGATAATCCGAGCTATATCCTTGAAATTAACGCTAGAAATAAATCCGAGAAAATCTTGTTCGGTGATATGATTAATGAAACGGGCGAGATTTATGCATTATTCAATAGCACTAAAGACGTTGTAACATTCTATAGAAGCCAGTTATCTTTCCTTGATGTAACCGCTGAACAAATGATTGTCGATACAATCCATACTGAAAATATATATGATGTTTCAAAGGTAGAGATAATGGCTGATGGAGAAATCACAACGCTAATAATTAACGCAAATGCTAACGACATTGCCAATGCTAAATACAGCTATAATGATATAAATATCAATGCTCTTGGAGATGATGCCGTTAAGCTATTTATTGATTTTTACTCATCAATTGCAGGTGTTTATTTCGACCATATAGATATAAATACCCAACCTGATATTTCAATTGAACCTAAGATAAGCTTTATTTACACAAGAAAATCAGAGCCAGAAACAGTTACGGTTTCATTTATCCCTAAATCAGAAAATACTTTCTATGCTATGATAGATGGAGAATATACTGGATTTATTGTTCGCCTAAAGGCATTTCATGAGGATAAGGGGCTATATAAAACTCAAGAAGCTTTAGTTAGATTTATTGATGAAAACAAATAAATAATATAATGATAGCCATCTGAGATTATTATCAGATGGCTATTAATTTTTAAACTTCTCTAACTAAAAAATGTCAAGCAAAAGCTTAACATCTTTCTTATGATTAAATAATCAGTACTATTTTGTATTACCCAAATTCCATCTAAATGGACATAGTCTTGAAGCCTTACTTGTATCATAACTAATATTATTCAGCAATGTCTTAAAATCAAGATATCTATAATTCGTCTTTTCTTCTTTTCCACCTTTAAATCTTGACAATAATCCCGAGATTGGATTCTCCTTACGTTGAATTACAGCCCCAAGCCTATGATGTTCCCTCAAAAATCCAACTATTTCAGAGGCACTAGTTAAAGTTTTATCAGCAATATTATATATACCTGTATATGCTGGATTATCCGCATGTCGCATAAAGCAGAGGATAAAATCCGCTAGGTTATGCACGCAACAAAACTGAAAGCCATACTCACCCGTTCTATATACAAATGCCGTTTCATCCTTAGAATCAAGAATCTTTGCTAATAAATTTTCATAATAATCAAAAGTATAAACAGGTGGAATCCTCATAATAGCCAATGATGTATCCCTTGTGCCCCTAAATGCATCAGCCATTGCCATTTCAGTTTCATATTTAAGCTTTGCATAATTTGTGATGATTTTTATATCATCTTCTTCCCTAACAGGCTCCCTTGTTTTCGGAATTTCATATACCTGTGTTGTACTAACCATTAAACATTGCTTTATATCAGATGCCATCGCTAATTTAAATATATACTTATTGCATACTCTAGCCATTTCAATCTCTTCGTCATCAATTATATGTCCAAAATCATTATCAGCTGTACAAGCTAAGTGAATTATGGAATCTATATCTTCAGTTTCAAATATATTAACATATTTAACTTTATCATTTGGTTTAGCTTCATAGAATTTAAAATGATTTTTTTTACTATTATAGGGACTTAGCTGTTTGTCTACTGCAATTACAGAATATCCCTTTTTAAGTAAACCAGAACAAACTCTATCCCCAATTATACCACACGCACCAGTAACTAAAACCTTTTTCATAAAGCTACCCTCCTTTACCTATGTTGCATACTGCATTTTGCAAATAGCCATATAACCATTATACCATAAAAACAAAATAATTCAATAGCAACTTTATAGAATTTTATATATAAATATGATTAATAATGTACAACTAACAAAAATAACACTAATTTTTTTTATGTTTTGATATAATTATATGTCTATAACTGCTTGTTTTTTATGCAACATAGGCATTATCCTAAAACTTATATACTAAAAGTTAACATAGATTTTAATCTTTATTCACACGACTTCTTAAAGAATTTACAATTGCTATCAGCGAAACGCCCACATCAGCGAAAACTGCCCACCACATCGTTGTCAATCCAAAGGCAGATAAACCCAATACTAGAAATTTCACTGATAAGGAGAAAGCAATATTCTGTGCTACAATCGTTTGTGTTTTTTTCGATATTTTAATTGCAGTCAATATCTTGCTTACATCATCATTCATGATAACAACATCAGCTGCTTCAATTGCTGCGTCAGTACCCATTCCACCCATCGCAATACCAACATCTGCTCTTGCAAGAACAGGTGCGTCATTAATACCATCTCCCGTGTATGCAGCCCTATCTCCTTCTTTAATAAGCTTTTCTAATTCATCCACCTTTTCATTAGGCAATAACTCTGCCCTAACCTCATCTATTCCAATTGCCCTACCAATCTTCTCACCCGTTTCCTTTTTATCACCTGTAAGCATCACTGTTTTCTTTATACCAAGTTTTTTTGATTCTGTGATAAATCTTGCTACACCCTCCTTGATTTCATCTTCAAGTTCAATAGCACCAACAAATTTTCCATCAACAGCAAGAAAAACCGCAGTCGTATCTGTTTGGAAATCAACAGTTACATCATTTTCTATAAGTAATTCCCTATTTCCACAAAGTATGCTCTTACCCTCATAATCTGCCTTAATGCCCTTACCTGCTATTTCATAACTGCTAACTCTGCTTATATCAATATCCCTGTTATAAGCATTAATAATTCCTTTGGCAATTGGGTGTGATGAATATGATTCAGCATAAGCTGCATATTCCAAAAGCCTTTCGCCCGATATTCCATTTGCTATAACTCTTGAAACCGCAAGGTTCCCCTTTGTGAGAGTACCAGTTTTATCAAAGACAAGTGTATCACATTTTGCTAACATATCAAGAGCAACACCACCCTTAACTAAAATGCCCTTGCTTGATGCCCCACCTATACCGTTAAAATAGCTAAGAGGTACTGATAAAACTAATGCACATGGACATGATACAACCAAAAAGGTCAATGCCCTGTGAATCCAATCAGCTGGATTCCCAGCTATAAGAGATGGCACAACTGCAAGCAATAATGCACTTATTACAACAACTGGAGTATAAACTTTTGCAAATCTAGTAATAAAATTTTCAGCCTTTGCTTTCCTGCTTTGTGCATTTTCAGTAAGCTCAAGAACCTTCGCTACTGTTGATTGGCTAAAATCCGTTGTAGTTTGTATCTCTAATACTCCCTGTAGATTTATACAACCACTGATTACTGCATCCCCCTCCCTAACATCTCTAGGAACGGGTTCTCCCGTCATAGCAACGGTATCAAGAGATGAGTTTCCCTTTACTATTATGCCATCAATTGCAATCCTTTCACCTGTTCTTACTATAATAATATCTCCATTCTTAACTTCACTAGGTGATACCTTTATAATTTCCCCACTTTTCATAATATTCACATAATCAGGGCGTAAGTCCATAAGTTTAGCAATTGATTTCCGTGATTTGTTAACAGCTAGGTCATTACAAAACTCACCTATTGTATAGAAAAGCATTACGCCCACAGCCTCGCCATGCTCACCAATAGCAAATGCACCTATGCTTGCGATGCTCATCAGGAAGTTTTCATCAAAAAAATTACCTTTAAACAAATTTCTCAACGCTTTGAAAACTATTGGATAACCCACCAAGGCAAAGGCAATTATTTCAATAATTATCTTAGCTAGGTTATTCACTTGAGCAAAAAGAGATATAAGCAAAAGAGTTCCGGATAACACCATCTTTGATATTTCAAATGCATA
>JAAYSW010000018.1 GCA_012523875.1 Clostridiales bacterium | reverse complement strand
GTTCGAGTGCTGAAATAGTAGCGTTAATATCATCAGAAAAACTAATTCCGTTTAAAACAGATTTTCCATCGGACAAAGCGGCACAAATTAATGCTCTATGGGTAGCACTTTTAGAAGATGGGATAGAAACCTTTCCATAAAGTTTGTTAGGTGAAATTTTTATATCCATGAAACATTCCTTTCTTTCCCCGCAGATAATAAAGTATAACAAGCCTGTTTCCTGCGATAAACAGGCTTGTAAACTCATTTACAGTATAAATGATTGAAAATCATTAATGGATACTTTTTTAATAATGGAGTGCCCAATTTTATCACAAATAACAAAGTTAATACTATCACTTTCACGTTTTTTATCACTTTTACATAAGTTTACTATAGCAACCATGCTAACATTAAGCTCATATGGCAAATTATAAGCTTTAATGCAATTAATAAGCCTATCCAACACATTCTCCTCACAGATGCCTGCCCTATAAGCACGTTCTGTTATTAGGCACATACCAATAGCAACAGCATTCCCATGGGATATTTCATAATCATAAAATTTTTCTATAGCATGACCAAGCGTATGCCCAAAATTAAGCACCATTCGTTCACCTTTATCAAATTCATCAGCTTCGACGACGTTTTTCTTAATTGAAATACAACGATAAACTACGTCATCAATGCAATCCATAATATTGTTAATATCATGATTTTCAAAAAGCTCAAAAAGGCTTTCATCACGAATCATACCATATTTAATTGCTTCAGCCATACCATCTGCTAGTTGTTCATCATTTAATGTTAAGAGTGTATCAGGGTCACAGATAACGCACCTAGGCTGTTTGAATGCTCCAACTAGATTTTTACCACAATTAAGATTTACAGCTGTTTTGCCACCAACAGAAGAGTCAATTTGTGAAAGAAGTGTAGTTGGAATTTGCACATAATCAAGTCCCCTAAGGTATGTTGCAGCAGCAAAGCCAGTGATATCTCCGACTACCCCTCCACCCAGAGCGATAAGGCAGTCGGTACGGGTTATATTATTTTGGCATAGAAAATCATAAATCTCATTTAAAACAGATATGCTTTTTGAATTTTCACCATTTGGAAAAACAAATTTACATACTTTAAATCCTTGACTGGTCAACGAATTAATTACAGTTTCTGCATAAAGCGAGTTTACAATATCATCTGTAATAATGGCTAAAGTTCTAGTATTAAGGATTGATGATAAAGTTTCTCCGCATTTAAATAGAATTCCATGATTTATAAATATATCATAGCCTTGGCTAGTATTAACCGTAATTTGTTTCATGCTAAGAAATTTCCTTTCCAATGTACTCAGCCATTGGCTTAATTTTAGCCATTACATCACTAAACTGTTGCGGTGTTAGGGATTGAGCACCATCCGACAAAGCCTTTTCAGGACAATTATGAACTTCTATGATGAGTGCGTCAGCGCCAGCAACGATAGAAGCAAGGGATAATGGTTCAACTAAGGAAGTTAGCCCAGTAGCATGGCTTGGATCAACTATAATAGGGAGATGTGATAATTGTTTTAACAGTGGAACAGCGGATATATCAAGCGTATTTCTAGTTTGTGTTTCAAATGTGCGAATTCCTCTTTCACAAAGAATAACATTTTTATTTCCACCTGCCATAATATATTCAGCAGACATTAGCAACTCCTCAAGTGTATTTGCAAGCCCTCTTTTAAGGAGAACAGGCTTATCGCTATGACCTAAAGCTTTAAGAAGCTCAAAGTTTTGCATATTTCTAGCACCAACTTGAATTATATCAACATCTGCAAATAAATCAAGGTGTTCAATACTCATAATTTCAGTTACAATGGGTAATCCAGTAACAGCTTTAGCTTTAAGCAACAATTCAATACCATCGGCGTGTAGACCCTGGAAAGCATATGGCGAGGTCCTAGGCTTAAATGCACCACCCCTTAGCATTGTAGCTCCTGCCTCTTTAATAGCAATAGCAGTTTCAATAATTTGCTCCTCGCTTTCAACGGAACAGGGGCCAGCAATGATTTGCAGTTTATTACCACCAATAGTTTTTCCATTGATATCAATAATGGTGTCTTCAGGATTAAACTTCCTATTACTACTTTTGTATGGCTCTTGAATGCGGCGGATATTTTCAACAATTGTTTGTGCTTTAACTGTTTCTATATCGATTTTTGAGGTATCTCCAACAAGACCCAATATATTTTTATGTTTACCATTTATACTAGCAACAGTTACACCATATGTTTTTAGCATCTCTATAAGGTTATTAATTTGCATCTCATTTGTATTTGGTTTAAGAATAATAATCATCTTTGCCCTCCTAAGATAGAATAATTTTTATTTTACGTTTGATTTGTGATGAGTTTTGTTTATTGTTCCACCTGCAGATAAAACAATACCGTTGCTCTTGTAAATACAAAAGCAACGGTATTTATAAACACAGAATATTAATATATGTTTATCAATTACGATTTCAGCTTTTGCATTTTGGCAC
>JAAYSW010000140.1 GCA_012523875.1 Clostridiales bacterium | reverse complement strand
GCAATGGCTTGCGGTACTCCTGTTCTCACCTCAACAGAGGCATCGCTTCCTGAGGTTGTTGGAGATTGTGCTGTTTCCGTTGATGCATATTCTATTAAATCGATTGCAGATGGCTTAGGGATGCTTTATAGCGATAAAAGCTTGCGTAGCGACTTATCGGATAGAGGTTTTGAAAGGTCAAAAGAATTTACATGGAGTAATGCGGGAAAAAAGCTATATAGTATTTATGAGGAAGTTTTAAAATAAAATTATCTAGGTTATAGCAAAGGGATATATATGAAAATTTTACAAGTTAACAAGCTTTATTACCCACATATTGGTGGGATTGAAACAGTTGTGCAGAATATCGCTGAGGGGTTGAATGATAGAACTGATATGGAGGTTCTTGTATGTCAACCTAAGGGTAAGGCTATAAGTGAAGTCGTAAATGATGTATTTGTATCCCGATCAGGTAGTATGGGTACGCTGTTTTCTATGCCTATTTCATTGTCCTTCATCTCTGATTTCAAAAAAAAGGCGAAGAAATCCGATATTGTCCACATTCATATGCCATTCCCACTTGCTGATTTGGCTTGCATTATGTCGGAATATAAAGGTAAGGTTGTAGTTAGCTGGCATAGTGATGTTGTAAAACAGAAAAAGCTTATGTTGTTTTATAAGCCGATTATGAAAAGGTTTTTAAGGCGAGCTGATAAGATTATTGTTGCTACTAAGGGGCATATTGACGGCTCTGAATATCTCAAACCTTATAGGAGCAAGTGCGAAGTAATTCCATATGGGCTAGATATTGAGGATTATGAAGATATTGAAGATTTCAGACCAATCTTATCAGATTTGCTTGTTTCAAAGCAGAATAAAAAGGTTTTATTTACAGGAAGACTTGTCTACTACAAAGGCGTTGAAGTGCTAATCAACGCCTTTGAAAAAGTTATAGGCTGTGAGTTGTTTATTGTCGGTAGGGGTAGCCTTGAAACAGAATTACAATCTAGGGTTGAAGAATTAGGACTTTCTGACAAGGTTCATTTCATGGGTAATTTATCTTTTGAGGAGCTTAAATATGCCTTTGCAGATTGCGATATATTCGTACTTCCGTCAGTTGCAAACAGTGAGGCATTCGGTATTGTTCAAATGGAGGCTATGGTTTATGGCAAGCCTGTTATAAATACTAGCTTACCAACTGGTGTTCCCCATGTAAGTTTGGATGGGCAGACGGGAATTACCGTTCCTCCTAATGATGTTCTGGCATTAGCAGGAGCAATACAAAAGCTTGCTGATGACGATGATTTAAGGGGAAAGTTTGGGCAGAATGCATATATAAGAACTAGAGAAAAATTTAGTATGCAGAAAATGTTAGATGATATATATAAGCTTTATGAAGGGCTTTTAGGAAAAAATAAAAGGAGCTGAAGGAATGAAGGCATTGGTAGTTGGTGGTGCAGGGTTTGTTGGTGGATATTTGATAGAGCATCTTATCAGAGATTGCGGATATAATGTGCTTGCGACAAAACTTGAAAACGAGAAAATAGAGAACAGTGAATCTGAAGTTTGCAACCTAGATATTATGGATAGTGCAAGCATAAATCAGCTTTTAAATAGATATAAACCAGACTGTATTTTTCACCTTGCGGCACAAAGTTCCGTTGCTTTATCTTGGAGAAATCCACAGCTCACAGTTGATATCAATATAAAAGGGACTCTAAATTTACTTGATGGAATTAAGGATATGGACAGCAAGACAAGGCTTTTGCTTATTGGCTCAGGTGAGGAATATGGTTTGGCTGTTAAGGGAAGTGCTCCAGTAGGTGAGGAGAATTCTACTAAGCCTGGGAATATTTATGCAGTTACGAAAGCAACACAGAATATGCTCGGTGGGGTATATTCCAAAGCATTTGGTATGGATATTGTTATGGTGAGGGCTTTTAATCATATGGGACCTAGGCAATCAGAAATGTTCGTTGTATCAGATTTCTGCAAACAGGTAGCTGAAATAGAGACTGGAAAAAAGGAAAATATCTTAATGGTTGGGAATTTATCTGCAAAACGTGATTTTACTGATGTTCGTGATGTTGTTAGGGCATATGGATTGCTTGCACAAGGGGGAAAAACTGGTGAAACATATAATGTAGGAAGTGGACAAGCAATTGCAATACAGAAGATATTGGATATGATTTTATCTATGGCTAATGTAGATATATGTGTTGAAACTGATGAGAAAAGGTTACGTCCATCAGAAATACCAACGATTTCAGCAGATATTTTAAAGATAAAAAATGAAGTAGGCTGGGTTGCAGAGATACCGATAGAGAGAACAATTGAGGATACCCTAAACTATTGGAGAGATAGGGTTAGAGGAGTAGGTAATGCAGATTAATCGAAAAGGATTTATAAAAACTCATAAAGAAAATGCTCCCTTGGGGGTTAGGAAATGAGTGTAATACAGGTTAATGATATTCATAAGAAGTTTAAGGTTTATCTAGATAAAGGGCATACATTGAAAGATAGGCTGCTTTTCTGGAGTAGGAATAAATATGAGGATAGAGGCGTTCTCAATGGCATTAGCTTTGAAGTAGAGCAAGGTGAGGCAGTTGGTCTTGTGGGTCATAATGGTTGTGGAAAAAGCACATTGCTAAAGCTTATGACTGGGATTTTAGACCCCACCTCTGGCAGCATAAATATAAAGGGAAGAGTTTCTAGCTTGATTGAGCTTGGTGCTGGCTTCCACCCCGATATGACTGGGCGGGAGAATATTTATACTAATGCTGCGATTTTCGGGCTTTCAAAAAAGGAAATAGATGAACGGCTTGATGAAATTATAGAATTTTCAGAATTACAGGATTTTATAGAAAACCCCGTAAGGACATATTCATCGGGAATGTATATGCGACTTGCATTTTCCGTTGCGATAAATGTTGATGCAGATGTTTTGCTTATTGATGAAATACTTGCTGTTGGTGATGCAGCGTTTCAATCAAAATGCTTTGATAAATTAATGGATATCAAGGGTAAGGGAACTACAATTGTAATTGTTTCCCACTCATTATCTCAGATTGAACAGATTTGTGAGCGTTCAATTTGGATTGATAAGGGATTAATTAGGATGATGGGTAAGCCAAATGAGGTTCATCCAGAATATATGGAATTTATGGGGAATAAGAAAAAGACTGCTGTTATTCAAACAAAAGAAAAAGAAGCTGATGAAAGCGATTCCAAAAATGAAAAGTCTGCTGATGATGAAAAAGAGATAGAAAAAGAATTTACAGCAGAGATTGTTAAGGCAGAGCTTTTGGATAGTGAGGGAATTGGTAAAGAGAACTTTAAGGCTGGTGAGGAAGTAACGCTTAAAATCTCCTATAAGGCAAATCCACAAAATATTGATGATGTTTTAGTTGGACTTTTATTTTATAGGGTGGATAATATCCAGTGTTATGGTACTAATACCCAAAGGGAGAGGATACCTGCGTTTAAGTTAAATGAAAATGGTGAAATACTTTGCCATTTTGAAAAATTAAATCTTGTTGAAGGCTCATACTGGATAGATATTGCAATACGTTCCCAAGATATGTTTGCATACGATTACAAGGCTCGGGCTGTACGGTTTAATGTTTATTCAAGTATTCAAGAGGTCGGTATTGCAAGGCTTGAGCATACATGGACGTTTAATTAATCACAGGTTTACACAGAAAGATAGGCTTATATAGAAATGTTTTATATAAATAATTGGAGGATAAAGTGTGAGGGAAATAGATGAACAGAAAATAACATATGATGGTTGTGAAATAACGGAAAAGAATCCGATAAAGAAGATAATAAAACGCTTAGGACGCAAGCTGAGTTTTTGGTATATACATCCGTTTGGTGAGAAGCAAAATCACTTTAATGACAGCGTTTGTAATACCCTTGCTGAATTAGATGAAGCAAGGAAAAAGACTGAGGAATACCATAAAGAAGCTGAAAATCTTATAATGGGAATGGCTGCGATTCAGACGAGTTATAAGGCATTGTTGAATGAATTTAATGCAGTAAAGCTAAGGTCAACACTTAATAGCAATAATATACAGAGAATACACAATGCTATTGATGAGGGCAATAGGAGCATTGAGGACTATTTACTTGATGTAAAACCTGAAATAAGAAAAGGTGTTAATAAGAACGAAATAAAGGAATTGACATCCTATGGCTATTCGGGGCTTGGTGAAAAAATTATATCATTAAAGCGGAGTGAACATGATTCGCCAGCAACTGCTAGATTGCTTTCAGAGATTGAAAAATGTTATATAAGTGGTGCTAAGAATGAGTTAGAATTAATTAAATACAGGCATCAGCGTAATACAATAGCAATTATTTGCATTGGATTATATGATTCTCTTGGGATGGAAGCGATTAGAAATGAAGCCTTTGAATTATATACAATGCTTAAAAATAAGAGTATTTATAATGCAGAAATGATTTCTGTTGAACCTAATTTTACCGATATAGTTATAGAGAACGGTATAACCTATCTGCCAATGTCTGATGATGAAAAGGTTAAGGATTATATGGATGGGATGAAACCACAACTATGTATCTTTTGTGAGAGTACTGCGAATATTTTATATATAAATAGTGGTGCATTTCTTATGTTCAGAAGCCTTTTAAAGCTCACTGGTCAAAATCCCCTACAAGGAATTAATGGAAATATAATTGAGGAGCTTACGCATCTCAATGATTTTGGTGTGCATAAATATTGCGTTCAATCAAGTACAGCTTATAATATCATGGTGAAATCAGGATTTAAAGAACCAGTTATCTTATATCCATATATGAATTATAATAGTGATAAGCTTGATGTGACAAGAAAGCCACTTGAAGATAATAAGCTAGTTATTGGTTTTGCATCATCTCCCATGGGTGATGAACAAATGGAATACAGAGGCATGACATTACTTGGTGAGTTAGTGAAACTTATGCCAGAGGCTACTTTTAAGATTTTATGGAGAAATGAATCACTTGCTGTTCCAGAGGAAATTAAAAATGCAACAAACTGCGTTCTAGAATATGGTAAATATGATATGAATAAATTTTATTCAGAAATTAATATACTGTTAATTCCATATAAGGATATTGATTATAACCACGCTTGCTCGCTATCTGCCCTTGAAGCAATGTATAACGGTATACCTGCTGTTGTAACAAATGTATCTGGGGTATCGGAAGTGGTCGAATACTGTGGTATTGGTGAAATTGCTGATAATAATGCCCAATCTATTTCAGAGGCGATAAATCGTGCTATCCAGAATTATGAGGAATATGATGACCAGAAAAAGAAAGATAGGCTTGTATCATATCTTGATAGTGTGAATGTTCTGAAACTCATTGAAAAAGAGATGGTGATTGAGGTTCCAAATGGAATTGTTACTTTGCAAGAATGGGATAGGCAACTAAGGCTTAATGATAAATATCTTGTTAAGGGGCAGAAGGCGATGAAAGATTATTATCGCAATAACGAGGTTGCTAGCACATATAATGCGAATCGCTTTGAAACCTTCCCAGAAAATTGCTTTGATTTGCTTGAGAGGAAATCAATAAATGTTATTATTGAGGATTACTTTAAGGGTGAAAACTTAGAGATTTTAGATATAGCCTGTGGTGATGGCAGGATTCTACAGGAAAACCTTAAATATGGCAAATGCACTGCTATTGATAGTTCAGATGCCATGCTTACAATTGTTAGAAAAAGGTTTGAAGAGCAATCTGAAAGGCTAGAAACTATTAATGCAGATTTCTTTGATAAGAAAATTGAAAGAGAATTTGATGTTATTACGACATTTAGATATATAAGACATTTTGAGTATATAAAAAGAAAAGAGCTTTATGAGAAACTAAAACAGAACCTAAAAAAGAATGGATTATTGATATTTGATGTGCCTAATATTAACTTCGAAATAAAACAAAAACTTGAACATGGTTGGGGTTCGTATAATATCTATGATGTATTCTGGCAGAAGGATGGCTTTATAGAGGAGATGGAGGAGAATGGGTTTAATGTGAAATATATTATTCCCGTTGGTCAAGGGTTGGCTCCACAAACGACATCAGATTACAAGCTAGAGCCTATGAGTTGGACCGTGGCAGTATCAACTAAAAAGTAAACCTTTCATAATCATAATAGTGGTATATAAAAATGAGGAGAGATTATTTTGAGAAAAACAAAGATTATTTGTACTATTGGACCATCAACAGATGATGATAATATAATTCGAGAACTTATGCTTGCTGGGATGAATGTTGCTAGGTTTAATTTTTCGCATGGTGATTATGAAATCCATAGAAAAAGATTTGCACAAATAGTAAGAATTCGTGAGGAATTAGGGTTAAATGTTGCGACAATGCTCGATACTAAAGGCCCTGAGATTAG